>JBDHTU010000166.1:0-4185 GCA_039808805.1 Micavibrio sp. | reverse complement strand
GTATCGCGTTATGGTATATTATACAAAACTTATATTAGTTCGAATTCGCGGCTTTCTTCAGGGATTTTTTACCAATCGCCAAAGCGGAGTCGAAGCTGGCGGGGAATTTTTAAGAGACGACGAGATTGCCGTCGTCGAGCAGGGTCTGGGCGTTCAGGCTGGAAACATTGTTGATCTGCGCGACCTGCGCACTGCTGTAGGTTGTGCCCAGCCCGTCGCGGTCAACGGCCATGATCATGCGTTAAAGATCAACAAATATTTTGACACAAATTCAGTAAGTGACCGGAACGCCGCCTTTTCTTCCGGAAAAAAGGCAGAATCAATAATGCGGCGGCTTGTCGCGGATCGCCTGCTCGGTTGGGGTGAGCGCTTCCCCCTGTTTCCCGTGTTCGATATCCGCCAGCTTTGCCTGCGTCTTGTCGAGCCGCGCCTGTATCGCCGCGATTTCCTTGCGCTGGAAATTGAGCATATCGCTCAAATCCTGGATCTGCTGTTCCTGATGCGAAAGGATCATCTGCATCTTTTCTATCGTGTCGTTGTCCATGGGCGAAAGCTTACAGGCCCGGACCTGCCTTCGGAAAGACCAAAAATCAGATTGATCAGGCGTTTTTAAGCGTCTAAGTCATAGGCATGACCGCCCCTTCCCCCGGACAAAGCCCGAATTGGCAAAGCTGGACCCGCCAGATCGCGAGCCCCGCCGTGCCGTTCTATGCGCTGCCGTGGCTGATGCTGCTGCTGGTTCTCGGCACCTACGCGCAAAAAGATCTCGGGCTTTACACCGCGCAAAAAATGTTTTTCTCCGCATGGGTTTTCTTTTTGGGGCCAATCCCGCTTCCCGCCGGGTACAGCATTTTGGCGGTGATCAGCGCATCGCTGCTGGTGAAATTCCTGTTTCATTCGCCGTGGCGCCGTGACAAGGCTGGAATCATTATTTCGCATCTGGGCGTTCTGGTGCTGATGATCGGCGGGCTTCTCACCGGCCTGACCCAGCAGGAAGGCTATATTCTTCTCGGCGAGGGGCAGCGCGCAAAAGCGCAGTCCGATTACCACCAGCGAGTTGTAACCGTTAGCAAGGACGGGCGGGATTTCCTGTCGCTGCCGTTCGAAAACCTTCACACAGGAGAAAAAATCGGCGGTCTTCCTTTCACGTTTTCAATCACGGACACCTGCAGCAATTGCCGCCCGGTCTCCGCTCCCACCGACGAAAGACGCCATGGACTTGCCGAACAGATGAAACTGATCGCGGCCCCGCCGGAAAAGGAGAACGAGGCGAACCTGTCCGGGATTACCTTCACCGTATCCGGAACGGGCGAGACGCAGGACGGCACCTATGTCATCATGGAAGAAGTGCCGCATGCGCCGACGATCACTCACGATAAAAACATTTACAGGTTTTCGATCGGCCGGGCTCAGCGCGAGTTGCCCTTCACGGTCGAACTGAAAAACTTTCGCCGCGAATTCCATCCCGGCACCGACACGCCGCGCAGTTTCGAATCCGATATCGTGGTGCATGACGGCGATATTGCGTGGCCCTACACCATCCGGATGAACGAGCCGCTGCGGTATAAAGGCTACACGCTTTATCAATCATCCTTCTCCGTACGTCCGGACGGGGAATATTCCATCCTGAGCGTCGTGACCAACAGCGGCCGCGTCTTTCCTTATCTGGCGAGCGCGCTGATCTTCGCCGGGCTTTTGGTTCATCTTTTGCTGCGGCTGGGCGCAAGAAAATCATGATCCGGTGCGCCTCTCTTCTTCCTCTGCTGCTCCTGCTCTGCCTCTGGACTGCGCCCGCTCACGCGCAGGATATAAAGTACGATTCCTTCGCCCGCCTTCCGGTGCAGCATCAGGGACGCGTCAAACCGCTCGACAGTTTCGCGCGCCAGCATCTTTCAGCCTTCGCGGGCCGGGACAGTCTGCCGGGCATGAACGCGGATGCGTGGCTTGCCGAAACATTGTTCGACCCGGCGCAGGCGTTGCAGCGCCCGCTGTTCCGTATTCTCCATCCACACCTGCTCGGCCTGCCGGAACGGGAGCAGCGCCGTTACAGCTATGCCGAACTGCTGCCCGCGCTTCAGGCAAAGCAGGATGTGATCGGCCAGCTTCTGGACAAAGACCCGAAGACCTGGACGGAAGACCAGGCGGAATTGATGCGGCTTCAGGAATCGGCCCTGATCTACGGGCAGATGCTGCGCAGTTTTTCTTTTGTCCTGCCGCTGAACATCTCTGTGCCGGGCACACTGGCAAAAGACTGGAAGATCGATCCGGAAAAACCGTTCACGCTGCAGGACGCGCGAAAATTCCTTCCCGATCTTGAAAAAAAGATCGCCGCGCTGGTGCGCAATCGGGGGGAATATCCCGCCGCGTATAACGATGCAGAAAAAGACCTCGCCTATTTCGGGTTTCAAATCCGCGCGCTGGAACAATTCGGGGGCGACAATGTCCTGCTGCGGCTGATCCCCGGCGCGTGGGACGAAGGCGGCGCGTGGTATTCGCCGTGGGCGCTCGGCGATTCAGGGCAGTCTTCCGCCAAGGGCGAAGCGTATCTTTCCCTGTGGCGGGACATGGCGCAGGCCTATGTGAAAGGCGACAGCGCCGCATGGGACAAGGCCGTGGACGAGGCATTGGCGCAGGCTGGCGGCTTCAGCAACCAGCCCAGCCTCCGCACAGAAATCATTTATAACGCCGCGCATCCGTTCACGTTGTCATTGGCGCTCTATCTCGCCGCGTTTCTTTTCCATGTGCTGCGCCAAGCGGGAACGCGTTTTATTCCGGCGCGCGCGGCGCTGTGCTGCCTGATCCTTGGTGCAGCCATTCATTTCGCAGGTATCGCCGCGCGCGTTTTCATCCTTTCCCGCCCGCCGGTCGGCACGCTGTATGAATCCGTCATCTTCGTCGCCTGCGCCTGCGTCATCGCCTGCGTCTTTCTTGAAATCAGGCGGCGGGATTCGCTCGGGCTCATCGCCGGGGCGCTTTCGGGAATCCTGCTGCTGTTCACAGCGCAAGGTTTTGCCGAAGACGATACGCTTAAAATGCTGGTCGCGGTCCTCAACACCAATTTCTGGCTGGCAACGCATGTTTTATGCATCACGCTGGGCTATGCCTGGTGCATCCTTGTTTCCATCCTCGCGCATATCTGGCTGGCAGGTCATGCCTTGGATAAAAAAGTTGAAAATCTTCTACTGCCGGTAAAAATCATCACCATCGTCGCGCTGCTGTTTACCGCGCTCGGCACCATGCTGGGCGGCATCTGGGCGGATCAGTCCTGGGGCCGATTCTGGGGGTGGGACCCGAAAGAAAACGGCGCGCTTCTAATCGTCCTGTGGATTCTCTGGATGCTGCACGGTCAATATAGCGGCCATCTGAACCGCCGGCGCGGGATGATGGCGGTCGCCGCACTATCGCCGATCGTCGCCATCGCGTGGTTCGGGGTCAACCTCCTTAATGTCGGGCTTCATTCTTATGGTTTCATCACGGGTGTTGCCGCATCGCTGGGCGCGTTCGTCACCGCGGAAATCTTCCTGATCGGCGGGATGGGATATTTCGCCGCGAAGAAAGACCGCGTGGCATGACAAAAAACATCCTCATTCTGGCGCTTCTCATCGCCGCCGCCGCAGGATACACGGTGTTTTCATCGGATACCGTTCCGCGGCAGGATTCACCGCAAAAAGATTCCGCACAAAACGATGACGGCGACGTTATTCCAGATTTCACCTTCACCAGGCTAGACGGCGTAATGCAGGATTTTGAAAATTATCGCGGCAAGGCCGTTGTCGTGAATTTCTGGGCGTCATGGTGTGCGCCGTGCATTGTTGAATTTCCACAGATGATCCGGCTGGCCGAAGGCGAAAAAGATACAATCTTCCTGTTCCTGGGCGTTGGCGAAACGGCGGAAGCGGCAAAAAATTTCGCGGATCGCCATCTGCCTTCGGCATTGCCGGAAAATGTGATCATCGCGCTCGATACGGATAAGGCGATCGCCGAAGAAATTTTCAAGACCTACAAACTTCCCGAAACCTATCTGATCACGCCGTCCCTTACGATTGCCGGCAAGATCATCGGCAACAGCGTCGATTGGGAAGGAAAAGAAATCCGCAAAAAAATCAACGCGTTGAGCCGGCCGCAGAATTAATCCCGCACCGCGTATTTCCGGCCCAGCGCCTCGGGCAACATTTCCACGGAACA
>JBDHTU010000165.1:0-4187 GCA_039808805.1 Micavibrio sp. | reverse complement strand
GGAACGCCGGCGTCCATCATGGCGAGGGACGTGCCGCAGACGGTCGCCATCGACGAGGAGCCGTTGGATTCCGTGATTTCGGACACGGTGCGGACCGTGTACGGGAATTTCTCGGCGTCCGGCAGCAGCGGGTTGATTGCGCGCCATGCCAGCTTGCCGTGGCCGATTTCGCGGCGGCCCGGAGAACCCATGCGGCCCGTTTCACCGACCGAGTAGGGCGGGAAGTTGTAGTGGAGCATGAAGCGGGAGCGGTATTCACCTTCCAGCGCGTCGATGATCTGCTCATCCTGACCGGTGCCGAGCGTGGTGACGACCAGCGCCTGCGTTTCGCCGCGGGTGAACAGGGCGGAGCCGTGCGCGCGGGGCAGAACGCCGACTTCGGCGATGATCGGGCGGATGGTTTTCGTGTCGCGCCCGTCGATGCGCTTGCCGGTTTTCAGGATGGCGCCGCGAACGATTTCAGCCTCCAGCGAATGGAATTCGCCGGCAACGCGTTGTTCGTTCAGGTCGTCGGACTTGAATTTTTCGACGGCGCGCTTGCGCACTTCGCCGACGGCGGCGTAGCGGTCCTGCTTGATCACGTTGCCATAGGCGGTGGTGACATCGGCGGAGAACATCGATTTGACGTCTTTGTAAAGCTGGACCAGAACCGGGTCTTTTTCCGGCATGTCCCACGGGTCTTTCGCGCACATTTCGGCCATGTCGATCATGGCGTCGATGGCTTTCTGGAATTCCTTCCAGCCGGCCATGACGGCGCCGAGCATGATGTCTTCCGAAAGTTCTTTTGCTTCGGATTCAACCATCAGGACGCCTTCTTTCGTACCGGCGACGACGAGGTCGAGTTCGGAGCCTTCTTGTTCTTCCTTCGTCGGGTTGATGATGTACTGGCCGTTTTTATAGGCGACGCGTGCCGCGCCGACGGGGCCCATGAAGGGGATGCCGGAAAGCGTCAGGGCGCAGGAACAGCCGAGCATCGCGACGATATCCGGATCGTTTTCCATGTCGTGCGCCAGAACGGTCGCGACAACCTGGACCTCGTTATAAAAGTTTTCGGGGAAGAGCGGGCGGATCGGACGGTCGATCAAGCGGGAAACGAGGGTTTCCTTTTCCGACGGACGGCCTTCGCGTTTGAAGAAGCCGCCCGGGATTTTACCGGCGGCGAACGCTTTTTCCTGGTAGTTGACGGTCAGCGGGAAGAAATCCTGACCTTCTTTTACTTTGCGCGCGCCGACGACGGTGCAGAGCACGGTCGTGCCGCCGTAGGTCGCCATAACGGCCGAGTCAGCCTGACGGGCGATCTTGCCGGTTTCGAATACGAGTTTTTTGCCTGCAAAGTCGATTTCTTTGCGGAATACGTTGAACATTCTTTAGTCCTTTTCTTTTTTTCAATGATGTCATTCTGAGCGCAGCGAAGAATCTCGTCGGCTTGTGCCGGAGATCCTTCAGCCATGCGGCCTCAGGATGACAGGTTAATGTCATGGAAAAGGACGTTTGATCGGTCTTTGGATAATTCGGTGGACAGGTAAAGACAGGGCGTGTGGATATCCTGTGTTTAACAGTCGACCGGATTATGCGGTCCAGAACGCAAGCAAACGCCCTCATTCCGGGGTTCTTCATACCCTCATTTCCTTGGAATGTCAAAGTGTTGTTAGCAGGGAACCTTCGGCGGGCCGGGACGTATGTCTTTCAGAAACAACCATTTTTAACGGAGTGAGCATTATGAAGGGCATTCTTTTATGGCTGGTGGGGATTCCGATCCCGATTATCATCCTGCTGTATTTGTTTAACGTGCTGTAAGAGCCGTTTTTCCAGCGCCGCGGGTTTCCGAAAGGGGGCCGCGGCGTTTTCATATTGCAGATGAGCATCCAATAAACCGGTTTACACGGCAAAAGGCTGTGCCATACTTTCCCGGTGTTTTGATAAACCATTCACGCCAAAGGGGATTTGCCATGTCTGACGCCGACAAAATCATGGGGCTGGTGCCGAAAGATAAGTATGTTTTGTACACGTATTACCTGTTGCTCGGTTCCGCCGTCGCGGGGATCGTCCTCAACGTGCTTGGCATTATCGGCGTTTATCTGCCTTTGGGTGCATTGATCGGCCTTGTCGGGCTTGTGGGCCTGATCATGGGGCTCGTCGGCTATTTCGGGTTTAAAGACCAGTTCAATGCGCTCGACCAGGCGCACCTGCTGTATCTCGTCATCATCTTCGCGGTGTTTTTTGTCGTCGGGCTCGTCGTCGGCGGATCGTTCTACAGCAGCATGGGCGCCTTGATGCTGGTGTCTTTCCTGATCAATCTCGGGCAGGCGCTGATGCTGTTTACAGGGTACAACAGCTGGAAACACGGCCGCGCCATTACCAAGGACAACATAAAAAGCGAAGTGCAGCTTGCGCTGAAACGGGCGTAGCCGTATAAATTTCATCCGATCTTTATTCAAGGAGTGATCTGATGAATTACCTCGTCCTGCTGCGTCACGGCCAATCTCAATGGAACCTCGAAAACCGTTTTACGGGTTTTCATGACATTGACTTGTCCGATCTCGGCCGGCAGGAAGCCGCCGATGCAGGAAAGCGGCTGAAGAAACTCGGCGTGACGTTCGACGCGGTTTATACCAGCACGTTGCAGCGCGCGTACAACACGGCCTGCATTGCCCTCACCAATGCCGGGCAGGAAAACATGATCCCTGAAATCATTCGTCACGACGATCTGCGCGAGCGCGATTACGGCGACCTGACGGGCCTCAACAAAGACGAGACGCGCGCGAAGTACGGCGATGAGCAGGTTCATATCTGGCGCCGGTCTTATGATGTCTGCCCGCCGGGCGGCGAATGCCTGCAGGACGTTGTCGAAAAACGCGTGCGCCCGTATTACACGGCAAACATCGCGCAGCAGTTGATCGACGGAAAAAACGTCCTTGTTGCTGCGCATGGAAATTCTCTCCGCGCGCTCCTTATCATTCTTGGCGTCGAAACGCCGGAGACGATCAACAAGGCGGAAATGGAAACCGGCGTGCCCGTCGTGTTCGAACTGGAGAACGGGAAGATCATCAACCGCTATTCCCTGACCGACAAAAAAGCAGCCTGATAAAAACAATCCCCGCTTTTGCGGGGATTGTCCTTCGAGGGTCCTATACCTCAATCCATTTAACGGTTTACGGAACCCGATCCGGAGACAGAGCCGCTGCCTGATTCCATCGAGCCGGTGGGGCTGCCTGTTCCCGTATTGCTTGCGCCCGATGTATCGCCGGTGATCGCGCCGTTGGAAGGCGTGCCGGCGCCGCCTTGCAGTTCGCTGAGCGTCAGAACATCATCGCCGTTCGTATCCAGAGCCGTAAAGGAAGAACCGGAAATGTTCAGATTGCGGAATTCGGATTCGCTGAGCGTGCCGGAGCGGTCTGCGTCCGCTTTTTTAAAATCGGAAGACGACGCGGCGAGAGCGCCAGCCGCAGGAACCGATAGAAGCGCAGCGGCGGCTGCGGTGAGGGCGAAATATTTTCCAGTGGTCTTCATAGTTTATAACTCCTTTTGATGGGGTAGTATTGAACGGCTATGAATGTGTCCCCACAACGCGGCGTGAATATTGCCGTGATAAGGTAAGAATGGGACGGTTTGTATCTGTTTTGAAACAGCGCGCACAAACAACGGACAAAAAATCCCCGGTCTGCCGGGGGTTTTCTGAATTACGACAGCGGCAGTGCTTAGCGCGATGTCGCCGTTGGCACGCCCGGCGTGTTGGCGTAGCGGGCATTCAGTTCGGCCTGGCTGAGCATGCTGTCATTGTTGGTATCGAGCGTGCTGAACTCTCCCTGAGCGGAAGCTTTGCCGCCTGTCGTCCCGGTGTAATTGTAAAATTCATCGAAGCTCATCGATCCGGATTGATCCGTATCGCCCGAAGCGAAAGCGCCGCCGGAGGCGCGGGTCGTCGGTGCGGTGCTGTCAATGCTCGACGAATCCATCGTTCCGGAACCGACAGTGCCGGAGGAGTTCGTGCCGACGCCGGTGGAGCCGATCGTGTCATTCGACGTCGTTGAAGGAGAGGAGGGCGTGCGGCCGGAGATGGAAGAGCGCGCAGCACGGTTGATTTCCGTGTTCGCCGCCGCAGGGTTGTTGGTGCCTGTCGCGGAGTTTAACTGGCTGCGTCCGCTGTTCGTAATCGCGGTTGAATTGCGGTCCGTGGCAGACCCGAC
>JBDHTU010000164.1:0-4188 GCA_039808805.1 Micavibrio sp. | reverse complement strand
AGATCCGAAAGGCGGAGATCTGGCGCAGGTATGGATTAAAATACCGATGCAACCGATTATCTCGCAGCGGAGGTTTGCATGGGAATCTACCGCCACGGCCTATATGAAGACGGACAACCTGACGGTTATGCCCGACCGCACGGACAATATTGCCTCTTCTTGTGAGGCGAAGCTGGCGCTGTAAATGAAAAAGAGAAACTATTTTAAAAAGGATTTTTATGGGGTTTTTATCGGATACATCGAACGAAGACAAAGAACACGAATACCGCATGAGGCAAATCGATGCTTATTACGAGCGCCAATCGCACGAAGCAGCAGACAATAGAAAATACAAAAAAGAGCTTGCTGATTATCATAAGAAAAGGAATTCAACACATCATAATTCTGGCGCGGCCGCTTCCGCTGGGTTTGGCTTTGTATCAGCCACGCCTTCTCAACCAGCACAATCTGAACCATCCTCTTCGCAGGACTCCTCCGGATTGGGGGCTGCATTATTTGCAGGCACAGTTTTCATAGGCTTAGCGGCTATTTTTGGCGGCGGAGACAAAGACCCCCCGAAAAAAGCGCCTGAAACTGCTGCGCAGCCGCTCAAACCGGGACAGACGCTGGACCAAGCCTATAAAACGGCGGGCCGCATAGCGGCGGAAAACAGACTTTACATCGCTGCGCAGGACACGGAAATTTCTATCCCATTTCTGCGCAACGGCTCTATTTATGAACAAGGTTACATGGTTGAAAAAGGATCATGCTTTACGAGGTCGCCAAATGCTTCGCTTATCAACGCCGTGCAAGGTACTATTGCTAAAAATTCCCCTTTGAAAACGAACGATGGGATTATTTTTGGCCTGGCAAATTCCACACATATGATTGTTGACCAGGTTTCCTCCGCAACTGCGCCAAAATCTTGTGTGGTTATGGTAGAGGGAATTGGCAATGTCGGCATCGCCGCCCCGACTGAGGCCGAGATCAAAGCGATGTGGGAACATTCATTTTATAACCAGAATTATTATCACGCGCTTGAAAACATAGATGTCTTTAAATCGAATGCGGCCTCTTCCCCGATTGAATACACGCTCGAAAAAGGCTCCTGCTTGCGGGTACTTGGCATAGTACAAGACAGGGCTTACATAGGCGCGAATAAAGACGTTTCCCCTATGCTTTCCTATGACGGGTATGTCGACCTGTCAAAACTTCAGGCTGGAATGTCTGCGCAAGGCCCCGTTACATGGTGCACAGCAAGCCTGACATCGGCTCCATCTTCACAAGAAACTGCGCAACCGGCACCAGCGCAGGATCTTTCGAAACAGGCTCCACCGGCGCAGGACGAACCTGCGACGTCCAAACCTGTCTCAAAATACACGTATTTCCGCGCCGCGCAGGACGTTGTCATTTCGGCGCCGTATATCAGGAATGGCGTTATCGCCGAATTCAATCAAACTGTGGAAGCGGGATCGTGCCTGAGAGTGGAAAATAGTTTCAATCCAAAAAACCTCACTGACACCGCATTGTCAGATGGCTCGATTATTCAAGGCTATTTTGATCCTAGGAAAGTGGAAAGCATCGATGAAAGCGCATTACTTGCGGAGGATTGTCACGCTACTGTTATCAAGAAAGATCAGACAGGCCGCGTTCCCCAAGATGTAAATCCGTATGGATACATGGAAAATGCAGACCAAACCAACGTCTACATCTCCGCCAAAACAGTCAATCTTTACGATTCTGCTGCGGAATCCGCCTCCATCCGGTACAGCTTCGAAAAAGAGTCGTGCTTTATTAAAAACACCACCCCTACAGGCTCTTATAATTCTTTTGTTTTGGCGATCGGAGAAGAAGGCGCTATTTTAAACGGGTTTTTGGATCTGGCGGAGCTTACCCCCGTACCGGTAAAGGACATGCCCGATTGTAGGGCGAAGCTGGTGCCATAAGGCCCACTTCCCCCTTGCCCTTTTCCTTGGTTTTCCGTACATTCCGGCCCCATGAGCACACCGAAAACCAAGCCTTTGGAACACATCCGCAATTTCGCGATTATCGCGCATATCGACCATGGAAAATCCACCCTGGCCGACCGCCTGATCCAGACCTGCGGCGGGCTGGAGGCGCGCGAGATGACCGAGCAGGTGCTCGACAACATGGACATCGAAAAAGAGCGCGGCATCACCATCAAGGCGCAGACCGTGCGCCTCGCCTACAAGGCCAACGACGGCATCGAATACCAATTGAATTTGATGGACACGCCGGGCCACGTCGATTTCGCGTATGAGGTCTCCCGCTCCCTCGCCTCCTGCGAAGGCTCCATCCTCGTCGTCGATGCATCGCAAGGCGTCGAGGCGCAAACCCTCGCCAACGTCTATCAGGCGCTCGACAACAATCACGAGATCATTCCCACCATCAACAAGATCGACCTGCCTGCCGCGGACCCGGAACGCGCGAAGGGCCAGATCGAGGACGTCATCGGCCTCGATGCCAGTGACGCCGTTCTTGTCTCCGGCAAATCCGGCATCGGCATTCCCGATTTGCTGGAGGCCATCGTCACGCGCCTGCCGGCGCCGAAGGGGGATGCTGCCGCGCCGACGAAAGCGCTCCTCGTCGATAGCTGGTACGACGCCTATCTCGGCGTCGTCATCCTCGTCCGCGTCATCGACGGGTACCTGAAAAAAGGCCAGAAGATCCGCTTTATGCAGACCGGCGCGACGCGGGAGATAGACCGCGTTGGTATGTTCACGCCGAAAAAAGTCGCGCTCGATGCGCTCGGCCCCGGCGAGATGGGGTTTATCACCGCCGCCATCAAGGATATTTCCGATACGCTGGTCGGCGATACGATCACGGACGAACGCAATCCGGCGAAGGAAGCATTGGCCGGCTTCAAACCGTCCGTCCCCATGGTGTTCTGCTCCCTCTTCCCGGCGGATTCTTCGGAATTTGAAAAACTGCGCGAAAGCATCGGCAAGCTCAAGCTCAACGACGCCTCGCTCCATTACGAGCCGGAGAATTCACAGGCGCTCGGCATGGGTTTCCGCTGCGGCTTCCTCGGCCTCTTGCACATGGAGATCATCCAGGAACGCCTGGACCGCGAGTTTGACCTGGACCTCATCCCCACCGCGCCGAGCGTGGTCTACAAGGTCCATATGACCAACGGCGAGGTGATTGATTTGTACAATCCCGCCGACATGCCCGATGTCTCCCGCATCGCAAAGATCGAAGAGCCGTTTATCCGCGCCACCATCATGACGCCGGATGAATATGTCGGCTCCCTCCTCCAGCTATGCCAGGAACGCCGCGGCGTTCAACAGGAACTCACCTATGTCGGCGCGCGCGCGATGCTGGTGTATAAACTTCCGTTGAACGAAGTGGTGTTCGATTTTTATGACCGTTTGAAATCCATCTCCCGCGGCTATGCCTCGTTTGATTACGCGTTCGATGAATATGTCGAGGGCGATTTGATCAAGATGGATATCCTCGTGAACGCGGAACCTGTGGACGCGCTGTCCATGATGGTCCACCGCAGCCAGGCGGAGCGCCGCGGCCGCGGCATGTGCGAACGCCTGAAAGAACTGATCCCACGGCAGATGTTCAAAATCGCCATCCAGGCCGCTATCGGCGCGAAGTTCATCGCGCGCGAAGACATCTCCGCCATGCGCAAGGACGTGACCGCCAAATGTTATGGCGGCGACGCAACCCGCAAACGCAAGCTGCTCGAAAAGCAGAAAAAGGGGAAAGCCAAAATGCGCCAGTACGGCAACGTCGAAATCCCCCAGAGCGCGTTTATCGCCGCGCTCAAAATGGGGGATGAAAAGTGACGGTTTGCTTGGGCGCGCGGCGCCCTAGCCAAACCGTCATCCCCGACAAGTGAGGCAAAGCCGAACGCAGATCGGGGATCCAGAAAACTTTGGCCAAACCGTCATCCCCGACAAGTGAGGCAAAGCCGAACGCAGACCCGGGGATCCAGAGAACTTTGGCCAAACCGCCATCCCCGGCAAGTGAGGCAAAGCCGAGCGCAGATCGGGGATCCAGAGAACTTTGGCCAAACCGTCATCCCCGGCAAGTGAGGCAAAGCCGAACGCAGACCCGGGGATCCAGAATAAAAGCATCCATCCTTATTCATTCTTCTCTAGCCAACACGTTCTGGCTGTGCTTGTCTTATTGTATAATAAATTAATAAGATAAGTTAGAGATTATGTCTGAATGTTA
>JBDHTU010000163.1:0-4197 GCA_039808805.1 Micavibrio sp. | reverse complement strand
GCGCAGATCAGGGTGAATATGCGCCGCGCGGTGGCGTGATCCAGAAAGACTTTTTCTTTGAGGCGGTCGATCATCAGGTCGGCCGCTTCGTTATGGAGCCCGCGCCGCGCCATGTCGATCGGTTCCAGCCGCGCCATAAACCCTTCCACCCGTGCTTTCTCGTAACTTTCAATCATCATGAAATAATCGCGGATGATGGTGCGGTAGGGAGAGAGCGAGAGCACCAGATGCGGCAATACGGTGCCGTCCGCCGCCGTCGCCTTTAAGACCAGCTGGCGGTTGTAAATGGAGAGGTCGATGCTGTAGGGGCCGGGCGGGGCGTCGACAAAGCCGAATTCGCTGTCTTGTTTTAACTCTTCAATCGCGCGGGCGGTTTCGGGGTTGAGGGCGGCCTCCGTGCCGTCGGCGTTGTGCAGCGTGATTGCGGCGAGGGCTTTGCTCATTTCACCGCCGCGCGGAATTTCGAAATCCATCCCTGCATGACATCCGGCATGGTTTTCAGCGCCGTGCGGTTGACGATCAGGCGGCTTGAGACGTCCATGATCTTTTCAACTTCGACAAGGCCGTTGGCCTTGAGCGTGCCGCCGCTGGACACCAGATCGACGATACGGCGGGCGAGGCCGAGCGCCGGGGCGATTTCCATCGCGCCGTTCAGCTTGATGCACTCTGTCTGGACGCCGCGGGCCGCGAAATGCTTGCGTGTGAGATTGGGATATTTGGTAGCGACGCGGATATGGCTCCACTGACGAGGCTTGTCCTGCTCCGCCTCCTCGGTGCGCATGGCGACCGACAAACGGCACGTGCCGATCTTAAGGTCCACGGGCGCGTAGATTTCGGAATAATCGAATTCTTCCAGCACGTCGGACCCGGCGACACCGAGGTGCGCCGCGCCAAAGGCGGTGAAGGTCGCCACGTCGAAAGACCGGACGCGGATGATGTCGAGCGTGGACAGGTTGGTTTTGAATTGCAGCAGCCGGGAATTCTTGTCATAGAACGCGTCTTCGGGGACGATGCCCGTCGCGTCCAGGAACGGCTGGAATTCTTCGAGAATGCGCCCTTTCGGCAGGGCCAGGATCAGTTTTTGCGGTGCGGTCATAGCCCGCCTGTTTTAACCGGAGCGCCGTTAAAACGCCATGATTTTTTAAGGCTGGGGCTTGTCTGCGTCATGGACAAGGCGCAGCCCGCCACGGACCGGTGTCGGTGAGGGCGGGCTGATGATGTCCTGAATCTTCCGCTGCACGATATCGGCATATTCCCCAAGATCGTTGCCGATAAGCGTTGCCCGGCGAACAAAGGCCAAAATAGGTTTCAGGTCGGTTTCGAGGATTTCTTCAAGATCGTCGAAATCCGGGTCTTCCTGCATATTTTGTTCAATTTGTTCCAGGATATCGAAGGCCATGATGTGCGCAAGGAAGACGGACTCTTCCCGGGGATTTGTTTCAAACCAGCCTGTTTTGGAAATCTCCTGCGCTTCGTCCCAAATCGCTGTGGCTTCAAGCACAACATCCTCATCAAAACCGTCATTGTGCGGAATCATGTTTCCGTCTTCGTCCTGCAAAGGTTCGTTGACGTGGTTCACGTAAGAATCGCAAATGGCGGCGAGCAGCAGGGCCTTTTCCTTGATTTTATCGCCGAGGAAAAAATCGTCCTTGAACCGCTGAACGCGCAGAAGATGATGAGAAATTTCATGTTCCGTGGCTTTTGCGGCGATGCGCTGGCCTTCGAGCCTGCTGCCGCATGACGGGGATAGTTCTCTCGTCAGGAGATTGAAGACATAGTCGACCGCTTTTCGCTCGAATTTCTCCGAGAGGGAAAGACCCAGGCGCTCGCACACGCCGGCGGCGGTAAAATCCTGAACACTGCTTATTGTACCAGACATACTCTTTACTCGCTTACTCTTTGTTTTAACGCTCGCTTACCCGTTCAATATCCGCGCCGACGCCGGTCAGTTTTTCGACGATGTTTTCATACCCGCGTTCCAGGTGATAGATACGGTTGATGATGGTTTCGCCTTCGGCAACAAGCCCGGCGAGGACGAGGGCGACTGACGCACGCAAATCCGTCGCCATAACTTCCGCGCCTTTGAGTTTTTCAACGCCGCGCACGATGGCGGAATTTCCCTGCACCGTGATATTGGCCCCCATGCGGCACAACTCGGGCACGTGCATGAAGCGGTTTTCGAACACGGTTTCCGTGATCATGCCCGCGCCCTTGCACATCGTCATCATCGCCATGAATTGCGCCTGAAGGTCGGTGGCGAAGCCGGGATACGGCTCCGTCATGATGTCGATGCCTTTCAGGTGATTGCCGTTGCGGTGAACGGTGACGTCGTCGCCGTCCTGTTTTATTTCCATGCCCGCGCCGGTCAGCGGGCCGATCAGCGCGGAGAGGAAATCGGTGCGCGTGTTTTTCAGGCGCACTTCGCCGCCGGTCAGGCCGACCGCGCACATATAGGTGCCCGTCTCGATACGGTCGGGGATGCAGCTATGGTCCGTGCCGCCGAGCGAGGTTACGCCCTGAATACGGATTTCGGAGGTGCCCAGACCTTCGATCTTCGCGCCCATGGAGATCAGCGCCTTGCCCTGGTCGATAATCTCCGGTTCGCGCGCGGCGTTGGAGAGGATGGTTTCCCCTTTGGCCAGCGTCGCCGCCATCATGATGTTTTCCGTCGCGCCCACCGACACGAAGGGGAAGGTGATGTGCGCACCGCTCAGGCCTTTGGGGGCGCGCGCCTTGATGTAACCGCCGTCGAGTTCGATCTTCGCGCCCATCGCTTCAAAGCCCTTGAGGTGCAAATCCACGGGACGCGTGCCGATGGCGCAGCCGCCGGGCATCGAAATATCCGCCTGTCCTTCGCGCGCGAGGAGGGGGCCTAGCACGAGGACGGAGGCGCGCATCTTGCGCACGAGGTCATACGGCCCAATCGTCGTTTTGATCTTCGCGGTTTTCAGCATCGCCACGCCGTCGCTGCGGAGCGCTACGGTCATGCCGAGATAATCCAGAAGTTCAGAGAGCGTGCGCACATCGCCCAATGTTACCGGCATGTTCGTCAATTGCACCGGCTGGTCGGTGAGGAGCGCTGCGCACATATGCTTGAGCGCGGCGTTCTTCGCGCCGGAAATCTTGATATCGCCGTTCAGTTTGTTGCCGCCGCGCACGCGCAGCGCGTTCAGGTTCGAGGATTTCACATCCGCATGGATGATCTCGATCACCTGCCCTTCGCCGTTCGGAGCGGCAACGGCAGAGATAATTTCTTCGGTGACTTTCGGCTGGGACATTACTTCGTTTCTTTCATGCGGGGCAGTGTGACGCCGCGTTGGCCCATATATTTCCCGGCGCGGTCGGCGTAGGAGACTTCGCATGCGGCGGAGCCTTTGAAAAACAGGAACTGCGCGACGCCTTCATTGGCGTAGACTTTGGCGGGCAGGGGTGTGGTGTTGGAAATTTCCAGTGTGACATGGCCTTCCCAGCCCGGCTCCAGCGGGGTGACGTTAACGATCAATCCGCAGCGGGCATAGGTGCTCTTGCCGAGGCAGATAACCAGCACGTCTTTGGGGATGCGGAAATATTCGACGGAGCGCGTAAGGACGAACGAATTCGGCGGGATGATGCATTCCTTCACGTCGCGGTCGACGAAGCTTTCTTTTGAAAAATTTTTCGGATCGACGATGGCGTTGTCCACGTTCGTGAAAATCTTGAACTCGGAAGAACAGCGCGCGTCATAACCGTAGGACGAAAGGCCATAGGAAATGACGCCGTCGTGGTTCTGCTTTTCCACGAACGGGTCGATCATCCCCTCGTTCAGCGACAGGTCGCGGATCTGGTGGTCGGCCAGGATACCGGGCAGCGATCTGGCGGCTGCGGCGGCGCGAATCTCATCGTCATTGGCGGTCTTGAGGTTTTGCATCTTTATCCCCTTTGCCCTCGCGGGCGGATTCACTGATTTTGCGGCGTTTCAGGTTTTCACGCAGGGCGGCGGCGCGCTTTTGCGCCTTGATTTCTGCGGCCTTGCGCCCGGCTTCGGTGGTATTGTTGCCCATGGTTTGCCTATTTTCCGAAAACAAAGGGACTATAGACAAATGAGGCTTGAGAGGGAAGGAATATTATAGTAGTTTCCCCCCGTCTTTGGGGATAAACCCCTAGGATTTTCAAGGCCCATGCTGTTGTAGCTCAGTGGTAGAGCACTCCCTTGGTAAG
>JBDHTU010000162.1:0-4240 GCA_039808805.1 Micavibrio sp. | reverse complement strand
CCGGATCAGGCACATTCCTTGCAGGAAGCCATGGCGCTGCTGATCGGGGATCTCGACAATCTCGGCCGCGCGATCAAAGATTATCGCGACGACATAAAGAAGAAATAACCATGGATCTGCACGATTACCTCAAATTCATCGCTGCGCTTTTGTTCGTCCTCGGTCTGATGGGCGGGCTGGCGCTCATCCTGCGCCGCCTGGGTTACGGCGCGGCCTCGATGGTCCCGGCGGACAAGCGCCGCCTGAAAATCATCGAAATCCTGCCGCTCGACGCGCGCAGAAAAGCTGTATTGTTAAGCCGCGATGGCGTAGAGCATCTTGTCATCCTCGGCGGAACGGGGGAAACTGTCGTCGAAACCAATATTCAGCAAGACAATGCAAAAATCTGACACCGTCATTGCGAGCGCAGCGAAGCAATCCAGAATGGATATCCATGGCTGGGCTCGTCGTCTTTGCCTGCTTGCCTTGGCGTTGTTGCCGTTTGCCACACTGGCTCACCCCGCTTTTGCGCAAGCTATCACGCTGGACCTCGGCGCCGAAGAAGACGGCACGGTATCGGGCCGCATCATCCAGATGGTGGCGCTGCTCACCGTTCTGTCCCTCGCCCCATCGATCCTGATCATGATGACTTCGTTCACGCGGATCGTCGTCGTGCTTTCCTTCCTGCGCACCGCCATCGGGATTCAGCAAACGCCGCCAAACACGGTGATGATCTCGCTCGCGCTGTTCCTGACGTTTTTCATCATGACACCGACGTTGAAGGCCGCCTACGACAACGGCGTCCAGCCGCTGATGAACGCGGAAATCGATGAGATGCAGGCGTTCGAACGCACGACCGCGCCGTTCCACCAGTTCATGATGGCGCATGTGCGCGAAACGGACCTCGAATTGTTTGTTGAACTCTCCAAATCCGGGCCGTTTGAAACACAGGCGGATGTGCCGCTTCAGGTGTTGATCCCCGCCTTCATGATTTCCGAGTTGCGCCGCGCGTTTGAAATCGGGTTCATGATTTTCCTGCCCTTCGTCATCATCGATATGGTGACCGCCTCCATCCTTATGTCGATGGGGATGATGATGCTGCCGCCTGTCATGATCTCCCTGCCCTTCAAGATCATCTTTTTCGTGCTGGTCGATGGGTGGTACCTGATCTGCGGGTCGCTGGTGCAAAGCTTCGGCTCTTCCGGCGCTACCCCGGCGGGATAACGGGTTCGTCGCCTCTATCTCCGTCATCCCCGCGCAGGCGGGGATCCGGAAAAAATCACCACAAAGGCGCAAAGGTCACAAAGCTTCACAAAGATATTGAAACCGCAGCGGCAAAAACGGCACAATATCGCAAGCCTCGCGGCATCTTGATGGTTAAAACCAAACATCTTAGTGATCTTCGCCGTTCAAATTTCCCCATCAGTTCGCCCCCCCTTTCTCAAAAGGCCTGCGCCGCCATGTGATAAATGGAAGATTCTCTGGATCCCCGCCTTCGCGGGGATGACAAAGAGAAAGAGAGAGAGAGAGAGGAGATTACGCAAGAAGTCGGATGGGAGATTTATTGCTTACCCGTCGGCGCAGCTTGCTTTGCCGGCGCCGGTTCCGGCACGGCGGCGGGTTCTTTCGGTACGTCCGGTTTGCCGCCCGCATCCATCTTGGCGTAACCGTCGACGAAGCCCTGGAACAAATCAATCTCCGAAATCATGCTTTCGATCGCCTGGCGGCTGCCGACCATATCCGGGCGGCGCGGGCGCGTAACGATCTCAAACATCTGCCCCTTGCCCGTCGCCTTCATCTGCGTGTTGTACCGCTCACGCAGATTGGCCAGCGCAACGCGGTTGCCGGAGAGGTTGAGCGCGATGGCCCGGTTGAAGATGATGTCGCGCTGGTAATCGGTCAGCGGCCGCTTGGGTGAAATATCTTCGGCGATGATCAGGTCGTTGAGCGACATCGCCGCCTCGTCCCACTTTCCGGCAGTCCACGCGATATCGGTGCGCAGGCGGTTTACGTCGGCGTCCAGCGTCATGCTTTGCAGCACGGCGATCGCCTCATCTGGCTTCTTTTTCATCGACAGCGCGCGGGCCTTGAGCAGCATGATCTGCCGCTGTTTCTCCGGGTCCACCTTTTCCTGTGCCGGCACAGGGACCGGTGCCGTTGCAGCAACAGGTGTCGCCGCTTCGGCCTTCGCATCGCCGCCCGCCTGCGGCGCGACATTCTCCACGCTTCCGGCCGCGATTTTATCCAGTGTCGCCTGCGCGACTTCGAGCGCGCGCAGCGCCCCGTCCGGATTGCCGTCGAGCAAACGGATCGCGGCAAGGCGAATGGCAACCTCCGCTTTTTTGTCACCCTGCAGACGGTTGTTGACCATGTATTCGAGAAGCGACGCCGCGCGGCCCAGCAGATCCGCATTGACCAGACGTTCGGCCAGTTTTTCGACGAACATATTCCCCTCTTCGCCCGGCGGCGTCAGGTCCTTGAACTCTTCATAGATGCTGATCGCCTCCAGCGGCGAAACCTTGTCGAGGCGATTGCTCTTGAACAGATCGCGGAACGACTTTGTCATATAACTCTTCACGTCCTGCCCCACCTGCAAGCCGGGCGTCAGGGTCGTGGCGTTACGCAGAACCGTCAAACCTTTCAGGTAATCGCCGCTGTCGATATACATCTGGCCGAGGCGGTAGTTGATCAGCGTCTCCAACTCGTCCCCGCGCCATGCATAGCGCAGCCCCTCAAGCCTGTTGATCGCTTCGGCAGGCGGGAGTTTTTTCTGCTCTATTTGCAGGCGCGTTAACGACAAGCCCGCCTTCGCGCGGAACAGATCGTCCTTACCGTTCTTGACCAGCGGCTCCCAATATTCTTCCGCACGGGCCGCATGGCCGCTCTGGCGCTCCGCCTCGCCAGCCAGGTAATTCCACGACGATGCATAATTCAGCGGCAATTTCGGCAAATCGGGTTTGAGCGTGTCGAGGATGCCCTGCGCCATCGCCGTATTGCCGTTGCGCAGCGCGACTTCCGCGAAGGACAGCGCCATCGGCGTGCGCAATTCCTTCGGATATGCCGCGATGGGCGAAATATCGGAAGGCAAAACCTCACCGGCCTGTTTCCAGTCTTCGAGCCCCGCCAGCGTATAGGCGCGCCAGAATTTTACATCGTCGTATGCGCTCAGACTTTCATGGCTGAAATCCTCGATCGCTTCATCATACTTTCCGGACAGCGCCAGCGCCGCAGCACGCAGGGACCGGAACTCCTTGTTTTCTTCCAGCGCGGGCACCTGTAACAGCGCGATACGCAGCATGCCGAGCGCTTCCGGCCCGCGGTTATTGGCGAGCAGCATTTTCGCCATGGTGATGAAATCGCCCGTGCGCTCTTCTTCCGGCTTGTTGGCGATCTCAGCCATAAGAACGTGAAGATTCTGGCTCAGCGCCTGGATACCGCCCATTTCCCAGCGCGGGAAATTATAAATATTGTTGCCGGATGGTTTCTCGTCCGCGATGCTTTCAATCTGCGCTTTCGTCGCGGCGGTGACTGTCACGGCTTCATGGCCTATTTCTTTTTCAATGGCATGGGCCGCTTCTTCTTCCTTGCCCGGCACTTCCGGCGGCGCGTCTGCCAGCGCGAGGTCTTCGCCCTCCTCTTTTTGGTCTGCGGTATGTTCTTCCTTCGCGTCCGCCGGCGTTGCTTCCGCCGCGTCCTCTTTTTCTTCCGGCGCCGCCATTTCCTGCCGGATTTCACCGGCGCGCGCATCGGACGCACGGGACAAGGACAATCCGCCGGGGCGGCCGACGCTGACATCGGCAACCGTGATCTTGGCGTTCACATCGTCGGCCTTCGCGACATAGGCCAGCCCGATAGCGCTCGTCAGGCTGTTCAATTGCACATAGCCGCGCCCCGGCCCGGCATATTGGTCCGCCTGTGTTGCGGTCACGGCCGTGATCCGGTCGCCGATCACAGGGTCGGTGAATGTGATTACCTTGCGCATGTTTTTCAATGGCCAGACAAGGCGCCCTTCGCCCTCGCCTTTTTCCGCTCGTGCGGATGCAGGGGAAGTCTTGCGCGCTTTCGGCGTCAGAATCACGCGCCACGCCAACCCGCCGCCTTCGCCGTAAACGTTCAATCCTTCCGGCAGATCCATGCGCCAGGCAATGCCGCCCGGCACGTCCACTTTTTCCAGCTTCGAAAATTTGTCCTTCTGCGGCCCGGTCAGGATCGGCGCGCTCGCATTTTCCGGCATGTCCGTGACGATCCACAGCCAGTTCTG
>JBDHTU010000161.1:0-4251 GCA_039808805.1 Micavibrio sp. | reverse complement strand
TTAAACCGCGCGGAGCTTCTGTGCCGTGCCGGGTTTTACATCCGGACGGCCGATGGAAACATAATGAAATCCGTGCGGCTCGACTTCCGATACCTTGTAAATATTGCGAAGGTCGACCAGGCGCTTTTGCTTCATATCGGCCGCAATACGTTCAAGGTCCAACTGGCGGTATTCGTTCCACTCGGTGATGATGACCAGCGCGTCGGCGTCCCTGGCCACGTCATACGGGTCTTCCGCCCATTGCAGGTCCGTCAGGATTTTCTCCGCCTGCTCTTTCGCGACGGGATCGTGCGCCACGATTTTCGCGCCCAATTGCTGGAGGATCGGGATGATCACGAGGCTTGGCGCGTCGCGCACATCGTCCGTGTTCGGTTTGAACGCGATGCCGAGCACGCCGATCTTCAGGCCCTGTACGGACCCGCCGCACGCGGCGATGATTTTCTGCGCCATCTGCTGCTGGCGGTCGGCGTTGACTTCGACAACCGTTTCCACAAGACGCTGCGGCGTGCCGAACTTGCGGCCCGTCTGCGTCAATGCCAGCGTGTCCTTCGGGAAGCACGAGCCGCCGTAACCGGGACCGGCGTTCAGGAATTTTGATCCGATGCGCCCGTCGAGGCCGATGGCTTTGGCCACGTGCTGTACGTTGCCGCCCGCGGCTTCGCACAGGTTGGCGATTTCGTTGATAAAGCTGATCTTGGTCGCCAGGAACGCATTCGCCGCGTATTTGATGATTTCCGATGTCTCCGGGCTCGTCACCACGATCGGCGTCTCATTCAAGAACAACGGGCGGTACAGATTGCGCATCACGGCTTCGGCGCGTTCGCTCGAACATCCCACAACAACACGGTCGGGGCGCATAAAGTCATTGATCGCCGCGCCCTCGCGCAGGAACTCCGGGTTGGAACAGACATCGATGTCTTTTTCGCGCCCCATCTCGCGGACGATTTTTTCGATCTCGCGCGCCGTGCCCACCGGCACCGTCGATTTTGTGACGAGAACGGTATAGCCTTCGACATTGGCGATGATCTCGCGCGCCGCTTCGAATACATAGGTCAGGTCGGCATGCCCGTCCGTCTTGCGCGAAGGCGTCCCCACCGCTATAAACACGGCGTCCGCATCTTTGAGCGCCTCTTTCAAATCCGTGGTGAAAGACAGGCGACCGGCCTTCACCTGTTTTTCGACAAGGTCGTCGAGGCCGGGTTCGTAAATCGGGATCTCCCCTTTTTTCAAACGGGCGATTTTCCCCGCGTCCTTGTCCACGCAGACGACTTCGGTGCCGAACTCTGCAAAACAGGTTCCCGATACCAGCCCGACATATCCCGTTCCCACGACGCCAATGCGCATATTCTAAGCTCCGTTGCTGCGGTTTGATCTTGCGTCGAGAACCTAGCGGATTTTACGGCGCGGACAAAGAATAATCCGTTCCTTTTGACCCATCCGTTGGTTGAATATTATGAAAATATTCTTTGGCGGGACCATACGCTTTTTAAGGCTTTTGTCGTGCGGCGGCGGCTGGTATAAGCTTGGGACGAGTTATCCCTTACCCCATTTTTGATCAGGAATTTTAAGTATGGCCAAGAACAGCACCGCAGACGCCAAGGAAAACAACGCCGGCGTCATGCCCCTTTTCTACACCAAGCCGACTCCACTCGATGCGAAGCTGCATGCCAACCTCGCGCTGAAAAAGAATTTCGGCCTGAATTTCACCAAAGGTGTCAACGCCGTCCCGGTCAATTTGATCGAACTGCCGCAGATCTGCCACTACTATCCCATCGCCTTTTCGCCGGACGCCACGGGCACCCCGGTTGCCATCATGGGCCTGCGCGACAATGAAAACCTGTTCGTTGATTCCAAGGGCGAATGGATAGAAGACGCTTATATCCCGGCCTATATCCGCCGCTATCCGTTTATCTTCTCCGAAATGCCGGGGAACGACCAGCTCTCGCTGTGCATCGACATGGCGGACGGCATCACCGAAGAAGGCGGTGAACAGAAATTTTTCGAAGAGGACGGCAAGCCCTCGACGCTGTCCAGCAACGCGCTGGAATTCTGCAAATCCTACCATGCCGCCGCCCAGCACACGATTGAGTTTGGCAAGGCCCTCGCCGCCGCCGGCATCCTCGTGGATCGTCAGGCGGAAATCGGCATCGGCGCCGGAAAACGCATCAATTTCTCCGGCTTCCGCATCGTCGATGAAAAGAAACTGGCGGACCTCGATGACAAGACCTTCCTCGAATGGCGCAAGAAGGGCTGGCTGCCGTTCATTTACGCACATCTTTTTTCCGGCGCGCAGTGGCAAAGGTTGACGCGGCTGCTGAACAAGCGTATGGAAAATAACTAACGAATAGGGAAAATAACTTTTTAAGAGGAAGCACCCATGGCGAAAGTAGGCGCCCAGCGCGCGGCAGAACTGACCGGACGTTCCAAATCCACCGTCCAGCGCTCGATGAACAGCGGCAAACTCTCTTTTGAAATTGACGGCAACGGCCGCCGGCTTATCGATGTCTCCGAACTGGACCGCGTGTTCGGCTTGCTGCCGCAAAACGGCGGTGCCGCCGCGACGCAGGAAACCTCCTCGCAGGCAGAACTGCAACGTGCGGCCGACATGCTGGAGATCGAGCGTCTCAAGATGCGCGTGCGCGGCCTTGAAGAGCAACTCGAAATCACCCGCGAACAACTCGAAGACATGCGCGGGCAGCGCGACCTGTGGCAGAAACAGTCGCAGCAGATCCTGATCACCAGCCAGTACAGCCAGAAACAGGCCGAAGAGCTGAAAGAAGAACTGCGCAACCGCGAAGAACGCGCCCGCATGGCGAAACAAAAGGCGCTGGAAGACCGCATGAAGCGCATGCAGGGCCACAATGAAAACAGCGCCGCCGCGGGTCAGCCGGCCTCGTCCGGCGTGGATTTCCAGGGACTCTGGAACAAGATCCGCGGCAAATCCGCCGCGTGATGCGTTCACGAAAAAACTTTATAAAAGGCGGCCTTTCGGGCCGCTTTTTTGCATTCGGCAGGAATGTGATAGACTGGAATTCATGACCCGCTTTTTGTTCGTTTTCGCGCTTGCCCTCCTCTCCGCCCTCCCCGCGATGGCGCAGGATATCGACGAATCCGCGAATCCTGACGCGATCTATGAATATCAGGACAGTATCTATTTCACGCTGGATGACGGCATCCAGACGCCCGAGGAAATGGAACGGGAAGCCATGTATGTCGCCCGCATGTGCCGGATGAACGCGTTCCAGAACAAATATTACGATTGTGAATGTTTCGGCGGCGCCTTCCTGGTGCAACGGGAAAAGCTCGGTCCCACCGTGCCGCAGGAATCCATCATCATGGACCTTGTAAAAGGGAAAACCGCATGCGCCAACACGGTGGTCATTGCCGGGGAATATTATCAGCAATGCCTGGATTTTCAGGCAACCTATTATGAGATGTCATCCGAACAGGACAATGAAAAACTATGTTCCTGCACCGGCAACCGCGCCGCAAATGAATATTCCAAAAAACCGATTCTGGACCCCGGCTACGCCGCCTCGATGCTGTACACCGGGATGCGCTATTGTAAGGACCCGCGCAACGCACCTGTCGCACCTGCAAGGACTGCGACCAGCGTGCCGGATTTCACTCCCGCTAAAACTGCGAACTGACGATCGTGCGCGCCGCGTCCGGGAGGATGCGCGCGCTGGCCGCCGCCGGCGGCAGGTAGTTTTCTGCGAAAAAACGCGCTGTCATGATTTTCCGGTCAAGCTGGTTGATATCGCTGCCGCCCGGTCCCATCAACGCCTGCGCTGCCATAGCGGACCGCGCCATCATCATGCCGCAGGCAGCGGCGGCGAGCGCGTTCAGGTACGGGACGCTGATCGCGGCAACGTTGTCCAAATCTTCTTTGGCCATCGCGCCAAGCGCACCGGAAGCATGCGCCACGCTTTCATAGGCCTCTTTCAGATGCCGCGCCATGATCTCGAAATCATCGCCCCTGGCCTTGTGCAGGCTTTCCAGAACGGCATCGAATTCCTTGAAATACGCTTTTAACGCCGCGCCGCCATCGCGCAAAATCTTGCGGAACATCAGGTCGGCGGACTGGATGCCGTTGGTGCCTTCGTAAATGGGCAGGATGCGCGCGTCGCGGTAGAACTGCGCCGCGCCGGTTTCTTCGATGAAGCCCATGCCGCCGTGAATCTGCACGCCCGTTGAGGCCACATCCACCGCCATGTCCGTGCACCACGCCTTGACCAGCGGGGTGAGAAG
>JBDHTU010000160.1:0-4257 GCA_039808805.1 Micavibrio sp. | reverse complement strand
TTTTTCGTAGCGACCCGCCCCTGCTTGAACGGCATGGAGGCCTTTACAAGTTTCACACTGT
This sequence comes from Micavibrio sp., assembly GCA_039808805.1. GTDB lineage: Bacteria > Pseudomonadota > Alphaproteobacteria > Micavibrionales > Micavibrionaceae > Micavibrio_A. The sequence goes on along the minus strand of JBDHTU010000160.1, from coordinate 4,196 downwards.
TCTTGGCCGGGTCAGCAACGTCAAAAGATGCCGCAACAGACCCTGTGTAGGATTTGGCGTCGTCGGCAAAATCACCGGCAAGCGCGATGACGGATTTTTCCAGGGCGACACTCCCGGTCCCCTGCAACGGCGGCACGGACAGGGAATCGCCGAAGTTAACCGTTTCCAGTTTCCATGCACCGTTCCATGTACCCGCCGCAGCCTCCGGCGCGGCAACGAGTTCGAGCGCACCGATTGCAATCTCTTTGCCCCCGGCCATCAGCGATGCAGGCTTTGTGGTCAGGATCAAGCGGTCCGTCAAGGTCGCGGTGAATTCCACGCTGCCCTCCACCGCATCGCCTGCCACAATCAACCGGCTATTTTCAATCGTCAGCGAAGAAAACGGCAACTGGGCCAGAAGCGCGGGCAGATCGACCGGAACCTTTTCCGCGGCAGCGTCCGGCGCGCGCAATACGTCCCGTCCTGTAAAATGCCAGCCATCCTCCGCCTGGCGTATTTCGAATGTCAGGTCGGACAGCACAATATCCCGCAGCCGCCCGGACATGAGTTCGCGCGGCGAGTACTGCAGGACGATGGATTTGAGGATCAGGGGATTTTCTTTTCCCAGCATGACATTGCTGAGCGTTGCCTCCCCCAGCCCGACATCGTCGATGTTAAAGGCGATATTCTGAAAGCCCCGGGCGTAAATCATGGCGATCAGCCGCGTTTCCAGAAATTTTTTCCACGGAGCGAAGAAATACAAAACCGCCGCCAGTGCAACAGTCAAACAAAGAAGAACGGTAAATCCGCGAAAAACCCGTTTCATGGCATCTTCTTGGCGCGCAGGCGCAGATCAAGCCGCCCGAACGCCTCCTTCTGGATTTCCTGCATCATAGCTTCCAGTTCTGCCGTAATGGTGCCGAGATCGTTGGATGTGGCAGGCGCGCGGCGCGAGAGCGTGAAATTCCCAATGATGTCTTCCTGCGGCAGCGCGATCAACGTAAATTCCACGCTGGCGAACAATTCCGGCGCGGCGGACGTTGATGCACCGTAGACAGGCTGGAATTCCTTGACCTTCATCTGCAGGCGGAAATTGGCATTGTTGGCCTCGTTCGGGCTCATCGCCACGACATAAGGCAGAACGCTGGTCATGCTTTGGCGCGTAAAATCCTGCAAGACAGCATCGAGAATATCCGCCCATTTGGCGCCGGAATAATAGTCAAGCGTCCGCCCGCCGTCGATATACAGCGCGATGCGGTCCGTTTCAAAGCCCGGCGGTACGGACGGGCGGGCAATCTCGACAACCCGCGCCAGACCGGGTTCTGTAGACGGCGTTTCCTTTACAGGATGCAAGGCATAGATCGTCTGGCGGGGCTCGGACGATTTCAAGATTTCCGATGTGCTGCATCCTGCGAGTAGCGCAACCGCCAAAAAGGAAAAAATCAATCTGGTCATTTCTGAATCTCCACACCGCGGTAATTGGGTTGATATAAAAGGCGGGACGGCTCCTGCTCCAGCGTATCGGCAAGGCGGCGGATGGATTTCGCCATCTCACGCGTTTCGGCTGTCATCTGCGTTATCTCCTTCAGGCCGGACCCGGCGAATTTATTGATATTGGTTTTGTTATCGGTCAGAATACTGTTGAGCGAGGTTACCGCCTCATCGATTTTATCGGCCGTGCTGTCGAAACGCTGTACCAGTTCATCTACCCTTGTGCTGGATTCAGAAATATTCCGAATGGCGATGGTCGTGTTCTGGATATTTTCTTCGCTGAGCAGCGCGTTCAGGTCGGATGTCGCCTGCGCGATATTTTTGAGCGTCTGGTCCAGAGAACCAACGTTCTCTTCGTCAAACACGGTATTCAGCCTTTCGGTCAGCGTCAGGATACGGGACGTGATAGCGGGAATGTCCTGGAACAGTTTGCTGAGCTGCGTGCCGCGCCCCTTAATCACAGGATATTCCTCGCCCTGCACGATTTCCGGCGGTGACTGATCCCCCTCCTTCGTCGTGAGGTCGATGAAAACAAGGCCTGTCACTCCTTGGGTGGCAAGGGAGGCTTCCGAGCTTTTCGTGATCGGCGTCTGGTCATCCACTTCAATATCCACCTTGATCAGATCCTTCTGCGTTGCGGAGATACGCACATCGCGCACGCGCCCGACATCAACGCCGCGATATTGCACCACTGCGCTTTCTTTCAGGCCACTGACCGGATCGCGAAAGAAAATCGTGTAGCGTTTGTAGTTGCGCGCATCGTGCGTTCCGGCCAGCCAGACGACGAACATCGTAAGGGCAAGCAGGGAAATCGTGACGAAAATACCAACGATAAAATAGCGTGAATTTTTTTCCATGTCCTTATGCCTTTTTCAAAACAGCGCGCATGCGCGGGCCTGTAAAATATTCCTTAATCCAGGGATGCGTGGATTTCATCATGTCCTCCAGCGTCCCTGCCGTAATTTTTTTATCCACCAGCATCGCAATACGATCGCAGATAGAGGTCAGCGTATCCAGATCATGCGTGATGATCAGGACGCTAAGCCCGAATACATCGCGCAGCGTGCGGATCAATTCATCGAACGATGCCGCCGCAATGGGATCAAGCCCCGCCGTCGGCTCATCCAGAAACAATATTTCCGGATCCAGCGCCAGCGCCCTTGCAAGCGCCGCCCGCTTTACCATCCCCCCGGAAAGTTCGGACGGTTTTTTATAGCCTGCCTCCGCTGAAAGCCCCACCATCTGAAGTTTTGAGAGCGCCAGTTGCTCAATCTCCTTTTCCGGCAGGTCGTAATGTTCCCGGATCGGCAGCGCCACATTGTCTAGAACGCTCATCCCGGAAAAAAGTGCGCCATTCTGGAAGAGAACGCCCCAGTTTTCGTGATTGGCTGCAGCTTTTCCCCCGCGCCCGCGGATTTCTATCGTTCCTTCCGCCGGCTGGATCAGGCCGAGGATCGAGCGCAACAGCACGGATTTCCCCGATCCCGACCCGCCGACCAAGCCGACGATCTCATTGCGGTAAAGCGTAAAATCCAGATGATCATGCACGACCTGCTTGCCGAAACGGGTGGTCAGGCCCTTTACCTCTATAACCGGTTCCTGCGCCATCTCAGATCCCCAGCTTAGAAAAAACAATGGAGAACAGCGCATCGACCAAAATCACAAGGAAGATGGATTGTACCACCGACAGGGTTGTGAGCTTGCCGACGCTTTCCGCAGAACCCGTGACATTCATGCCCTGGTACGCGCCGATAATGGTAATGATAAAGGCGAAGACCGGCGCCTTGATCATGCCGACAAGGAACATGTTGATCTTGGCGACCTGATCGACTCTGTCCACATACATGTCCAGCGGTATGTCCAGAAGGACAACGGAGATTACCGCGCCGCCCGCGAGACCGATGATATCCGCAAGGAAGGTCAGGATCGGCAGGGTCAGCATGGTTGCCAGCAGCCGTGGCAGGACCAGGACCTCGATCGGGTCCATACCCATTGTCTTCAAGGCATCCACTTCTTCGCGCAGCTTCATCACGCCGATTTCGGCGGCAAACGCGCTGCCGGACCGTCCCGCCACCATAATGGCGGTAATCAAAACACCCATTTCCCGCAAAAGGGAAATGACCGTCAGATCCACGGTAAAAATATTGGCCCCGAATTTTTGCAGCTGCGTTGCCGCCTGATAGGAAATGACCATGCTGATCAAGACAGCAAGAAGACCGATGATGGGCAGTGCACGAAACCCTGTCTCGTCAATATGGCGTACGATGGAATGGAAGCGGAACGATGCTGGGTTGGCAATACAGCGGGCAAAGCAGACGCCGATTTCCCCGATAAAAGACAGAACGCCATGGCTCGTCTTGCAAAAATTTACCGCCATAGATCCAAGACGGATAAAGGGTCCCTGCCATGCCGGGAATTCGCGCTTTTGTTCCGGCGCGTCCGGTTTTTTTTCAATGAAATCGAAAATACGCTTTTGCCGGTCAGTCAGGTTCAGCGGCACGTCGCGCTGCTCTGCCATCATCCGCACCCGCAAAGATCCCCATGTATCCATGCGGGCGATGCCGGTCGCATCGATCCCTGCATAGCGTGCCTTGGGCATCTCTTTTATGGAGGCCAGGATATCCGCAGAATTATCGATGACCCATTCCCCCTGCAGGGAGAGAATATCGCCGCCATTGCCGGGCCGAACGTCGAAATACTCTGCCGCCATGCTACAACGCCCCGCC
>JBDHTU010000159.1:0-4305 GCA_039808805.1 Micavibrio sp. | reverse complement strand
CCGCGCCTGCATGCCGAACTTGCGCTTCCCCTCAAAGCCGCTAATGTAGACCTTGTCTATACATGCGGGAAGCTGATGAAGACCCTGCATGACAGCCTGCCCGCCAATCAGCGCGGCGCGCACAGGGACACCAGCGCCGAACTGGCGCAGATCGTGCCGGATGTCCTGGCGCCGGGCGATGTCGTCATGGTGAAAGGCTCGCTGGGCAGCAAAATGGGAACGGTGGTCGAAGCGATGCGCGCGTTGCCGGGACAGACAAAAATGCAAAGTCAAAAATATTAGGAGTCATTCCCCGCGCATGCGGGGAATCCAAACGAAAAATGCCATATTACGTTTATATTTTGGCAAGTAAGGAAAACGGAACACTCTACACTGGAATAACGTCGGATTTGGTTAAACGGGTTTGGGAGCATAAGCAAAAACTGACTGAGGGATTTACAAGTAGATACGGTGTCAGCAAACTGGTTTATTATGAAATTTTTGACGATCCTGAGAATGCCATCAGGCGCGAGAAAAGGATCAAAAAGTGGAACAGAGATTGGAAACTAAATGTTATCAATGAACTCAATCCCGCGTGGAATGATTTGTATGAAGAAATTTCACTATAAATTGGATTCCCCGCATACGCGGGGAATGACGATGGGGAATAGGGGGTAAGCATGCTCTATTCTCTGCTCGCGCCATACGCGGACGATTTCATTCTCTTCAACTTGTTCCGCTACATCACCTTCCGCACCGGCGCGGCCGTGTTGACGGCCATGATCATCTGTTTTGTGATCGGCAAGCCGACCATCAACTGGCTCAAGAAAAAGCAGAAGGAAGGCCAGCCGATCCGCGCCGACGGCCCCGAAACCCATTTCAAAAAGGCGGGTACGCCCACCATGGGCGGGCTGATGATCCTGATTTCGGCGGGGATTTCCACGCTGCTGTGGGCGGACCTGTCCAATCCCTATGTGTGGATCGTCGCGGGTGTGATTATCGGTTACGGCCTGATCGGCGCAGCGGACGACTATGCCAAGCTGACCAAGCGCAGCCACCACGGCATTCCCGGCAAGATCCGTTTGTTGTTTGAATTCGGCATCGCCTCCTGCGCCATTGCCGCCTATCTGCATTTTACGCCGAACAAAATAGACACCGGCCTTGCCATTCCGTTCATGAAGGATTTTCTCGTTCCGCTTGGCTTCGCCTTCATCCCGTTTGCGATGCTGGTGATCGTCGGTTCCTCGAACGCTGTCAACCTGACGGACGGGCTGGACGGGCTGGCCATCGTGCCGGTGATGATCGCCGCCGCCTGCTTCGGCCTGATCACCTATTTCGTCGGCAATGCGGTTTACGCACCCTATCTCGGCATCACGTTTATTCAGGGCACGGGTGAGCTCGCCATCATCTGCGGCGCGCTGATCGGCGCAGGCACGGGGTTCCTCTGGTTCAACGCGCCGCCCGCCATGGTGTTTATGGGTGACACCGGCTCTCTCGCCATGGGCGCGGGGCTTGGCGCAATGGCCGTGATTGCCAAACATGAACTGGTGCTGTTCGTCATCGGCGGCCTGTTCGTGCTGGAGACCGTGTCGGTGATCATCCAGGTCGTCTCCTTCAAACTCACAGGCCGCCGCGTTTTCGCCATGGCGCCGCTGCATCACCATTTCGAAAAGAAAGGCTGGTCCGAACCGACCATCGTTATCCGCTTCTGGATCATCGCGATGATCCTGGGGCTGCTCGGTCTGGCCACGTTGAAATTGCGATGATAGACGCGGGTCCCTTCGTTAAAACCCTGAACGGAAAGCCGGTGGCGATACTTGGCCTTGGGCTTTCGGGGCTTTCGACGGCGAAAGCGCTCAAAAAAGCCGGTGCGTCTGTACTCGCCTGGGACGACAGCGAAGACAGCCGCATCAAGGCGCAGGAAGCGGGGATCGAACTTTCCAGCTTTGACGACGCCGACTTTTCTGAATTTGCCTGCCTCGTGCTGGCGCCGGGCATTCCGCTCACCCATCCCGCGCCGCATCCGCTTGCCGCGCAGGCGAAGGAGGCGGGGATAGACATCATCGGCGATCTCGAAATTCTCCACCGCCTCGGCCACGGCGTAAAGACGGTCGGCATCACCGGCACGAACGGCAAATCCACCACCACGGCGCTGGTTACGCATATTCTGAACGAAAATGGGGTCCATGCCGTGATGGGCGGCAATATCGGTATGCCTGTGTTCGATCTGAACCTGCCGCGCGGCGATGGCGTTCTGGTGCTGGAGATTTCATCTTATCAAATGGATCTGTGCCCGACCTTCCGCCCGGATATTTCCGTGCTGCTCAATGTCACGCCGGATCATCTGGATCGCCACGGCGGGATCGAAGGCTACGCCGCCGCGAAGGAACGCATTTTCGAAGGGCCGGGCGTCGCCGTCTGCAACATCGATGACACGCCAAGCCAGATGGCCTTTGACCGCGTCGTCAAGGCGGGCTTTCGCAAAGCCATTCCCGTTTCGCTCAAAAAACAATCCGAAGGTGTTTTTGCCGACGGCGGAAAATTGTTCGATGCGCTGGATCAGGAGGCGGCGGAGATTGCGGGCCTGTCCGATCTCACAGTCCTTCCCGGCGCGCACAATCATCAGAACATCGCCGCCGCCTATGCCGTGTGCAAATCACTCGGCCTTTCGCCAGAGCAGATCGTGGCCGGGATCAAAACCTATCCGGGCCTTCCGCACCGCCAGTTCGTCACGCGCATCCTGAACGGCATCGCCTATGTCAACGACAGCAAGGCGACGAACGCCGAGGCGATGCTCAAAGCGCTTGCCTGCTACAGCAATATCTACCTGATCGCCGGGGGCCGCCCGAAAGACGGCGGTCTTGCAGGAATCGATGCATACATCGACAAAATCCGCCATGTGTTTCTGATCGGCGAGGCGGTGGAGGACTTTGCCAAACATCTGAAAAATGTCGGCATACCGTTTACGAAGAGCCACACGCTCGACGTCGCGGTGCTGGAGGCGCACACGATGGCACAGTCCGAACGCGGGCAGCCGGGCGGGGCGGGGACGGTGCTTCTCTCCCCTGCGTCCGCATCGTGGGACCAGTTCCGGAATTTCGAACATCGCGGCGAGGTGTTCACCGATCTGGTGAACGCGTTGTCGGAGGACGCGCCCGCATGAGCATATTTTCCCGCACCGACAAATCGTTCCTGGGAAGCTGGTGGTGGACGGTGGATCGCGTCACGCTTTCGCTCGTCCTTATCCTGTGCGTGTTCGGCATCGTGCTGGTCACGGCGGCAAGCCCGGCGGTCGCCAACCGCATTGATGCGTCATCCGCCAACCATTTTATCGTCCGCCACGTTATCTTTTTAGTGCCGAGCCTTATCCTGCTGTTCGGCGTGTCGATGGCGAACATCCAGCAGGTGTGGCGCATCGCGCTTGTCGCGCTCGGTTTTTCCGCTGTGATGATGGTTCTCGTCCTGCTGGTCGGCGAAGAGGTGAAGGGGGCTCAGCGCTGGATCGGCTTCGGTCCCTTGTCGTTGCAGCCGAGCGAGCTGGCAAAGCCCGCCTTTATCATCGTCGCGGCATGGCTTGTCGCGCGGCAGAAAGAAAAACCGGAATTCAAAGGGTTTCTCTTTGCCTCCGGCGTTTATGCGCTGGTCGTCGGCCTTCTGATCCTGCAACCCGACATGGGGATGACGTTCGTCGTCACGGTCGGATTCTTTACCATCATCTTCCTTGCCGGCCTGCCGTTCCGCTGGATCATCCTGCTCGGCGCGGTCGCGGTCGGCGCGGCGGTGATGGCGTATCTCTCTTTCGACCACGTGCAAAGCCGTTTCGACCGCTTTATCAATCCGGAAGCCGGGGACACGTACCAGATCGACCGTTCGCTGCGCGCGTTCCGCCATGGCGGGCTGCTCGGCACCGGCGCGGGGCAGGGGACGGTGAAGATGACCATTCCGGACGCGCATGCGGATTTTATCTTTTCCGTCGCGGGCGAAGAACTCGGCATGATCGTGACGATCCTCCTCGTCGGGCTTTACGGCTATATCATCGTGCGCGGCTACAACCGCATCATGGGCACGGACAATATTTTCATCATCCTCGCCTCCGGCGGCCTTCTGACATTGTTCGGCCTTCAGGCGCTGATCAACATGGGATCGGCCATCCACCTGTTGCCGACCAAGGGCATGACTCTGCCGTTCATCAGTTATGGCGGCTCTTCGCTGCTGTCGTCCGGGCTTGCCATGGGCATGCTGCTGGCGCTGACGCGAAGGCAGGGGCGTTCGGGCATCGCGCGCGGCGGCCTGTCCATCAGACCAATCGGGAGTACGGTGAAATGA
>JBDHTU010000158.1:0-4324 GCA_039808805.1 Micavibrio sp. | reverse complement strand
CATCAGGACGAAGGTGACATAGCCTTTGGCTATTTCACCTTCGGCTGGATATCGAACTGGTGGAACGGGGGCGGCGAGGAAATCGTCCATTCCAGCGTCATGCATTGCGGCGGCACGTTCCAGTAGTTCGCGCCGACGCGGCGGCCGCAGGTGACGGTGTAGAGCGCGATGATCAGGAACATCACCACCGATGCGCCCGTCAGGTACGCGCCGAGCGTGGAGATATAGTTGAACAGGTGGAAGCCGTATTCCTCGTTGGCGATGATCCACTGGATCTTTTCGATCGGGTTGTGGAACGCACCTTCGATCTCTTTCGGGATGGCAGGGGCCGGATAGTCCACATACCGGCGCGGCATGCCCTGAAGACCCAGGAAATGCTGCGGGAAGAAGATCAGGTTGACGCCGACGAACGTGATCCAGAAATGCAGGCGGCCCGCCCATTCCGGGTACTGGCGGCCGGACATCTTGCCGATCCAGTAATAAAAGCCGGCAAACAGGCCGAATACCGCGCCGAGCGAGAGCACGTAGTGAAAGTGCGCGACGACGTAATAGGTATCGTGCAAGGACGTATCCATCCCGGCGTTCGCGAGGACGACGCCCGTGACGCCGCCGACGGTGAACAGGAAGATGAACCCAATGGCCCAGAGCATCGGCGTCTTGAACTCGATCGAGCCGCCCCACATGGTGGCGATCCACGAGAAGATTTTGACGCCCGTCGGTACGGCGATGATCAGCGTCGCGGCGGTGAAGTAAGCCTGCGTGTTGACGCTGATCCCCGTCGTGTACATGTGGTGCGCCCAGACGATAAAGCCGACGACGCCGATGGCGACCATGGCGTAAGCCATGCCGAGATAACCGAAGATCGGTTTCTTGGAGAAGGTCGAAACGATGTGGGAGATGATGCCGAAGGCCGGCAGGATCATGATGTACACTTCCGGGTGACCGAAGAACCAGAACAGGTGCTGGAACAGGATCGGGTCGCCGCCGCCCTGCGGGTTGAAAAAGGCGGTGCCGAAGTTACGGTCCGTCAGCAGCATCGTGATCGCGCCGCCGAGGACCGGCACGGCCAGCACCAGCAGGAACGCCGTGACCAGCATGGCCCAGACGAACAGCGGCATCTTGTGCAGCGTCATGCCCGGGGCGCGCATGTTGAAAACGGTGGTGATGAAGTTGGCGGCGCCGAGAATGGACGAAGCGCCCGCAAGGTGAAGCGCGAAGATCGCCATGTCGACGGACAGGCCCGCATGGCCGGTGGCCGAGGATAGCGGCGGATAGATCGTCCAGCCCGTGCCTGCGCCGTGGCCGGGTCCGCCATCGACGAACACGCTGCCAACCAGCAGCAGGAATGCCGGAACGATCAGCCAGAAGGAGATATTGTTCAGGCGCGGGAACGCCATGTCCGGCGCGCCGATCATCAGTGGCAGGAACCAGTTGCCGAATCCCCCAATCAGGCCGGGCATGACGACGAAGAACACCATGATCAGGCCGTGGGCCGTGACCCAGACATTCCACTGGTGCCCGTTTTCCGCGAGCTGGAGACCGGGGTCGCCCAGTTCGTGGCGCATCATCATCGAGAACCAACCGCCGGCGAGCGCCGCGAGGATCGAGAAAATGATATAGAGCGTGCCGATATCCTTGTGGTTCGTGGACATGAACCAGCGGACGAAAAAGCCCGGCTTGTGGTCATGAGCGTGGTCGTCGTGACCGTGCGCGTGATCGGCGGTTACGGAATGGGCGTTCATTGTTCGGTCGGCTCCTGCTTGATATTATTCTCTGTCGGTTGTGTCGGTGGTCGAAGCGTCGGCCAGCGCGTGGCCTTTCTGCTGGCTTCTGTATTTGTCAAAGCCCAGCGATTGTACGCAGGCGCGGGCCGGGAAATCCGCCTTGGCGCCCTCGCCGTCGCCGGACACGCAGGCAACCCAGGCGCTGTACTCTTCCGGCGTGACCGCATAGACCGAGATCGGCATCGACGCGTGGTCGATTCCGCAGATCTCCGAGCATTGCCCATAGTAAATGCCGGGCTTTTCAATGCGCACCCAGGTCTCGTTCGTACGTCCCGGTACGGCGTCTTTCTTCACGCCGAAGGCCGGAATGGTCCAGGCGTGGATGACGTCCGTCGCGGTCAAGAGGATCTGGATGTTCTTGCCGGTCGGCAGGACGATCGGGTTGTACGTTTCCAGCAGGCGGCGGCCTTTGCCGCCGGGCACGTACTTGTCGATTTCGGCCTGGTCCACGGCGGGCGCGGCCGGGTGGCCTTTTTCGTCTTTTTCGCCGCGGATGATGTCGGCATTGTATTCCAGACCTTCGACATCCGGATACGCGTACGTCCAGCCCCACTGATAGCCGGAGATTTTCAGCGTCATGTTGGTTTCGTCTTCTGCGGCGGCCGGAACGCGGTCAAGATAGAACAGCAGTTTGTAGGACGGGATGGCGATCAGGATCAGGATCAGGACCGGCACGATGGTCCAGACGATTTCCAGAAGAACGTGGTGCGTGGTCTTGCTCGGCACCGGGTTCGCCTTGGCGTTGTAACGAAGGACAACCCAGACCAGCAGGACAAACACGAAAATGACGATGCCGGTGATGACGACCATCAGGTTGTGATCGTGAAACGCGTGCAGACGCTCCATGTTCGGCGTGGCGGCTTCCTGAAGGCCGATATCGGTCGGCTTCGGCTCAAAAGCCAGCGCGGGAAAGGCGGACGCCGCAAAAACGAACAGGGCGGCCAGAATACGGTGCATCAACATCTTCATTGTCAAATTGGCGCGAATGGTTAGGGTTGTGAAAAGGGTTTGTTTAAAGACCCCTGATATTGCCATGTTCTTACGCCGAAAAACAGGGCAAGAAAAGTGAAAAATTCAATACGTTAAGGGCTTCGCGTTGCGCGTTTTCGGGTTTTAAAGGCGCACAAGCTGCGGCGCTTCGGTCAGCGCCCTGCTGATGGCGCCGGAATTATTGATGACGATCTGCGAGAGCGTGTCCAAGTTCTTGCCATGCGGCATCATGAATACGCGCAATTGCCTCACAGGGTGATCCGGCTGCCGGAACATATGCGCGAAGTCGCTGTCGCATGTCAGGATTCCTGCAAATCGATTGGCGATGGCGAAAAGACAAATTTCCCGGTCAATCTTTTTCCTGTGCAATTCCCTGCCGGGATTTTGACGGGAGAGTCCTTCGGCTTCGACATGCGATGCCGGGCCGAAAAGGCGGCTGGCGAGCGGCAGAAGGCCGTATGTAATGTTTTCATCCAACAGAAGACTCTTCCCGCCTTCCGGCAACGGCGCGGGATTTCGGACATCGGTGCCGAAGCGGCAGGCATAGGCGCGTGCGGCTTTGATTTCTTCGGGTTTTATGCCTTCATGAAGCTGAAAAAGATCGGCATCTGTTTTCCTGCCCGACAGCGATTCAAGCACAGGGCCCAGCGGCGTCATGCTGCGGGAAAGAACAAGCTCGCCGCCCTCCGACAGGCTGACCAGGCCGAAAATCCGCTTCAGTTTCGCTTTACCGGTTTTTGCGCGCTTCATAGCAACCTGATAACCACGAAAACAGATTATGTCAATTTATATTATAATGTGAGAAGGGCAAGGCCCGCCGTCACGGCGGTATCGGTGCGCAGGATGTTCTTGCCGAGCGCCACCGGCGTAACGCAGGCGCAGGCCACGAGTTCTTCTTTTTCTTCCGCCGTAAAGCCGCCCGGCGGTCCGACCAGCAGGCCGCAATCGCCGTCTGAATCACGCGGGATCGGCTGTATCCCCATGCGCTCGATCGCGGCGAACAGCGGAATTTTCGCATCCCAGTTCTGCAAAGCTTCCGCCAGTGGCAGCATTTTGTGCAGGACGGGGATATTCAGCCGTTCGCACTGTTCCGTCGCTTCGGTCATTTGCGCGATGACGCGCTCATCGTTGATTTTGCGCACATCGGTGTTCTGCGTCAGGACGGGGTGGAGGTCTGTCGCGCCCAGTTCCACGGATTTTTCGATGATCCAGTCGAACCGTTCTTTCCTGATCGGCGGAAAAAGAAGATGGACGCGGCGGCGCGGCGCGACATGTTCGCGGATTCTGTTTTCGATGGTCAGTTCCATGTGCCGCTTGTCCATGCGTTCGATACGCGCGACGAATTCGCCGTCGCGTCCATTGAAAACGCGAATGGCCTGTCCGGCGACGGACCGCATGACATTGCGCAGGTAATGAAGCTGCTCATCCACCAGTTCCAATGGCAGCCCTTCGGACATCGGGGCGTCGGTGTAGATGCGCGGCAGTTTGGTGATATCGGCCATGCGGATGTTTTAACGCCAAGCCGCCGGGGACGCCAAGGAATTTTATTC
>JBDHTU010000157.1:0-4422 GCA_039808805.1 Micavibrio sp. | reverse complement strand
TTCCTGTCCGATTACAAGGGCACCGTCGTCATGGTCACCCACGACCGTTACTTCCTCGACAACGTCACGGGCTGGATCCTGGAAGTCGCGAATGGGCGCGGCCTTCCCTATGAAGGCAATTATTCAGCGTATCTCGACAAGAAACGCAAACGTCTGGAACAGGAAGCCAAGGACGAAGCGAACCTTGCCAAGTCCGTTGCAAAAGAACTGGAATGGATTCGCCAGACTCCCGAGGGTCGGCGCAAAAAATCCAAGGCGCGTGTGGCCGCGTACGAAGAACTGGCAGCACAGGCCGAAGGGCAGACGGCACGCTCCACGCAAATCGTTATCCCTGCCCCGCCGCGGCTTGGCCAGAATGTCATTGATGTAAACAACATTAAAAAATCCTATGGTGACAAACTGCTGATCGAAGGGCTGAGCTTCAAACTTCCGCCGGGCGGCATCGTCGGCATCATCGGCCCGAACGGCGCAGGCAAGACAACCCTGTTCCGCATGATTACGGGACAGGAAAAACCCGACGAGGGCACCTTTACAGTGTCGGATTCCGTCAAACTCGGCTATGTCGACCAGAGCCGGGATTCACTGGACCCCAACAAAACGGTCTGGGAAGAAATATCCGACGGCCTTGATATCCTCAAACTTGGCAAGATCGAAGTGATGAGCCGGGCCTATGTCGCCTCCTTCAATTTCCGCGGCACGGACCAGCAAAAGAAGATCAGCATGCTGTCCGGCGGGGAGCGCAACCGCGTCCACCTTGCCAAGATGCTGAAATCCGGCGCGAACGTCCTCCTCCTAGACGAGCCGACCAACGATCTCGACACTGAAACGCTCGGCGCACTGGAAGAAGCGCTTGAGATGTTCGCAGGCTGCGTTGTCGTCATTTCCCACGACCGCGCCTTCCTCGACCGTCTTGCCACGCATATCCTTGCCTACGAAGGCGATTCCCATGTCGAATGGTTCGAAGGCAATTACGAGGACTACGAGAAGGACTACAAACGCCGTTTTGGTGAGAACGCCTCTCCGCACCGGATCAAATACAAGCCTTTGAAAGCCGCCTAATACTGCTCAAAACAATAAGCGCCGATATGGGCGGGGAAGATCAGCCCCGCCAGCAGATTTACGAGCGAATTGGTCGGCTTTCCGCCGGTATGACCCACACATTCCGCCAGTGTCACGTTCGGATTGCTTGCAGTCGTGGCGTATTGCGCGGAACAACAGCTTACCCCCGCACCCTCGCAGGCTTTCTTGCAATCGCCAAGACTGGATTTGTTCAGGTTCTGGGTCGTGCCGCCGCTGCAGCCGCTGAATACAAACGCTTCGCACACTGTGCGGGCGACGCTGTTTCCAAGCTTGTCGTCGACATATTTTTTTGTTGCGGCATCCGCATCGGAGGCAGGCGCTGCAAGATTGATGATCTTGTGCGTCGTCATATCGAGAATGCCTGCGGACTCAATGGCTTTCGATGTTCCTGCGGCTTTGAGGCCGATCCCTGCGCTGCCGCTCGCCGTAACAATGGCGGCAACGGCGTTTTCCTCTTCCGTGGTGATATTCGCCTCGGCGGCCCGCAGCTTGCCGCTTGCTTCGACATCCGTTGTTTTTATTTCCGTCAGGAATTCCACCGGCGCGTTTGCCGTCAGGTTCTGGATATAATCTGTGCGGATATTGGGCAACGCGCCGGTACCGCCCGCCCCCAAGGTCAGTTCTTTTTCCTGGGCATCGAAGGTAAACTGCTCTGAGCCGCTATCGTCCGTCACACTCAGATTTTTTGAAATCGTGGCCGTACTGGCGTCATCCGCTTTCAGATTCCACAGCCCGGCCGATAGAGTGATGGCCTCGGCATAGGTATAGCTAAGAACAAGGTCGTCGCTGCCCGGCATCTTCACGATATAGCTGGCCTGGCCGTGCGGCAGGCAGCCTGTTTGAAATTTCCGGTCCGGCCCGGACGAGATAATGGCGATCACCGGATGGCTGTAAGTCATGTCCCCGGCCAGTCTTGAGGCGGGCGCGCCGCAGGCCGGGGAATTCCTCAGGCCCCCATGGTCCCAGGCGCAGTACCCGTAAGCGTTTCCCCATGGATCGACCAGCGACGCCCCGATTGTCGGCGGCAAGAGACCCCCGTTGACAGGGGCAGGCGTAGAGCCGGCCACGTTCCAGGAGACAGGCTCTATAAGACCGTCATGGTCGCAGTCTCCGGGGCTTTGCACCGACATGACAAGCGCCAGCCGCCCGGAAGCCATCATGCTGTTTTGCGCGATGGTCTTGTTGGTGACATGGGCCATGGTTTTCACCGGGCCCTTGAGAATATGGAGACAGGCAGCGCCCAAAAGCCCCACCATCACGAGGGAGCCGAACAATAGAAAAAAGACGCTTCCGCACTCTGTAAAGCTTCGTATTTTCATAGGCCGGAACAAGGATTATCTACCTATGATTGTAGATGTGGTGTATCTTGCTGCCCAGCGTTTTCGACCAAATGAATACAAAAATATTCATTTTTAAACAAAAGGTTACATCGGTATTTATTTTTACGGAAAAACTTGGCTTACGAATATTTAAGGGCTCTGCCCCTATTTTGCCAAAATTCGCAAAGCGGCTGGCGCTTATGATATTATTTAAGCACGATTAAAAGGCAGAATGGCTATATACTGGCCAGGGGAAGAACCTCGGGGACTTAATGGCGGATAACACACTCAATATAAACGCAAAAAGCGTTGCCAGATATGTATTGCTCCCCGGGATCATTCCGCGCGCGAAGGCGCTGGCCACGGGCAGATTCGGCTATCTGGCCTTTCTGTTCGCCTGCATTTACCGGGCGGTGCGGATTCTTCCGGCGGGCCACCCCTATACCAACCCGGACAATATCGGCACGTTCGGCCTGATCAAGGTTATCGCGGAAGCCGCGAACCACCTGGAATTCAACAAGCGCAACCTCGACAAAATAGCCGTTTTTATCGTCCTGTTCATCGGCCTGATCATGCTGGCGTTGCAGTTCGTCCTGATCATCCTGGGTATTTTTGCGGGCCGGGCCTATGCAGGCGGCGGCCCGTTCACGAATATCTTCGTTACCGACAACCCGGAAACCGACGTTGCCTTCATGCTGCTGGACTATGTTTTCGGCATACCGGGACCGGGCGGCGGTGCGTTTTTTGAATCCAATGCGCTGGCGGGCGGGCCGACACCGTTTCACCAAGGCTTGCATGCCCTGTTCAATTTCTACAACCTTGCGATCCTTCTGGTCGCGGTTCTGGTGTTTTTATACTACGTGATGGTCGTTGTGGTGGAAACTGCGCAGACGGGCGTTCCGTTCGGCCGCCGCTTCTCGAAACTCTACGCTCCATTCCGCCTGATCGTCGCCGTCGGCCTTCTGGTGCCGCTCAATTACGGGTTCAACGGCGCGCAATATATCACGCTCTACGCCGCCAAACTCGGCTCCAGCTTCGCCACCAACGGATGGATTCTTTTCAACCGCAATCTTGTCGACCGCAATCCTACCGGGGCTCCGACGGAATCCCTTGTCGCCAAACCGCGGGCACCGAGCATCGAATCCATCATGCACTTTAGCAGCGTCTATCACGCATGCCGTGAGATGTATGATATTTTTGCCAATGACGATTATCTTCAAAACGGTCCGCAAGGAATATGTATCCGTCCCTATGTCATTGTGAACGGAACTGCCCAGCAATTTACAACCAGCCCGTCTGAGTCATGCACAGATGGCTCCGCCGCGGAATTAAGCTATGCCGAAGCAAAGCGAACATTCGGCAACACCGACATGGAAATCGTTCTGGGAGAATGGAACCTGGGACAACATACGGCCTACGCCGGCGGCGTGCGTCCGTATTGCGGTGTCATGACTGTTTCTTTGAACAATAACAATCCCTCCATTTATGAAGGCGGGATGATGACAGGCGTCGGCGCTATCGAGCTTTTTTATTACGACACCGTTCAATCCCTGCTCGGCGGCGTGGTTGCCGGACCGCGCGGCGGCGGCGGGGCACAGGCGTCTGCCGCGTTCGGCGAAAGAGCAGCCCACGCCCATGTACCGACAAGCCCTCCGCTCCGGGACAGTTGTCATGCCGCAGACGTGCTGAATGACAGAGCCACGTGCGGCGTTGGAAGATGGG
Organism: Micavibrio sp.; assembly: GCA_039808805.1. GTDB lineage: Bacteria > Pseudomonadota > Alphaproteobacteria > Micavibrionales > Micavibrionaceae > Micavibrio_A. Next base: position 301 of record JBDHTU010000157.1, on the reverse strand, counting down.
CGCCGACCGCGAGCGCGTTCGCGGCCCAAACGGCCGGTTTACGCAATGCGACCGAAATGATTTTTGCCAATGCCTATGATGAATACCGCACGGGAATTGAACTCGGCCTGACGGACGACCTTGAGAACCGCGGGTGGGGCGGCGCCGGTATCTGGTATAACCACATTGCAGACATCAACGGCACCTTTACAAGTTCGATGTATGCAACGCCGCAAATCAAGCAGTATCCCGAAGTCATGGAGTTCGTGAAAAAAGAGCGCATGGCGCAAAACCAGTCTTCAACCCTATGCGGTATGTTCGA
>JBDHTU010000156.1:0-4422 GCA_039808805.1 Micavibrio sp. | reverse complement strand
ACGCCTTCGAGGACTTTTTCGCGGGCTTCGCGTTCAAATGCTACGTTTTTTGCAGCCATGTGTTTTCTCCTAAATATTAAATTGTTCTTTTGTTGTCATTCTGAGCGAAGCGAAGAATCTCTGATGGATCGTTCCAATGAGATCCTTCGGGCTGTACCCTCAGGATGACAGCGATGGATTAAGCAGCCTTCTTGGCGGCATTGCCGCCTTCGATAATGCCCATGATGTCGGATTCTTTCACGACGAGCAGTTCTTCGCCGTCTACGGTGATTTCCGTACCCGCCCATTTCGAGATCAGGACGCGGTCGCCGGCTTTCACATCGAGGGCCATGCGACCATCGCCGTCTTCGTTGTAGGCGCCGGGGCCGCAAGCGATCACTTCGGCTTCCATCGGTTTTTCTTTGGCCGTGTCGGGGATGATGATCCCGCCGGCGGTTTTACCTTCTTGCTCTACGCGACGCAGAAGGACGCGGTCATGCAAAGGACGAAATTTCATAGGTCTATTCTCCTATACCTTTGATTTTAAACGTTTTCCAACACCTCACCCTGAGCGTGTTAGCACTCCCGCAAAGGGAGTGCCAGAGATATACGTGTAACATGCGTATTTTTCAAGTTTTCCGTTTAATGAAATTGCATAGCAGGCTGTGATATTCTGAAGAATAAGAGGGCCAAAAGGCTCCATACAGACAGGAGGTCAAAACATGGCAGATTTTGAAAAGCAGTTTACCAGCGATTACCGCCTGACCACGGCGCAGATATTCTACCACCTGCCCGATTACCCCAAATTCCTTCAGGAATTCATCTGGCAAGATTACGACCTCGCCCCCAAATTCCCGCAGCTTCACGGCTTTCTTGGCTTCTGGACACGCGAGATCGAAGGCAAGCTTCATTCCGTTTACGTCGCGCATCAGAAAATCATCACACCCGGCGATGCGCGTTTCGTGGCCTTCGAAGGCACGGTGCAATAAGCGCTCTTCCCTGATAAGATCGCGTCATGACGATCCTTCACCGCAAAATTTTTTATATGATCCGCCACGGCCAGACGCAGGACAATGCGGCGGGCGTAATTTCCGGCGGAGGCCGCGATCCGCATCTGACGGACCTTGGACGTGTGCAGGCGGAAAAAGCGGGGCTCGCCTTTAAGCATTTGAACCCCGCGCCTGCGCGATTGATCGTCAGCGCCCTTATCCGCACGCACCAGACCGGGGCGCTGGTCGCGCCGCATTTACCGCGGACGATCGATGCGCGGTTGAACGAACGGTATCTCGGCGCGCTGGATGGAAAGATTACGGAAGAAGAACAGATAAAGCGCGGCGTCCTGCCCGGCGAGGAAAGCGTGGCAGACCAGTTCGCACGCGTGATCGAATCCCTCAATGCGCATCTAGAAGAAGACGCGCCCGCATTATTTGTCACCCATGGCGGCACGCTCCGCCGCGTACTCGAAGCCACGGGCCTGAAAGGAAAGGTCGAGGCGCATAACGGTATCCTCTACGCCTTTCACCCGCAGGACGCGGCGGCCTGGACGGTCGCCGCGATCGGGGAAGGATAATCCTTATTTCGGGATGATAACCGTATCGACCGTGTGCACGACGCCGTTCGATTGATAGGCATCCGCCGCAACGATGTTCGACGTGTTGCCATTTTCGTCGGTCAGGGTCAACCTGTTCCCCGCGGCAGTCACCCGAATATTGGAACCGGCCACGGTTTGATAGGTGGTGGCTCCACCATCTTCTGCGATGTCGCGGCGGATGGAGACCGCATCATGCAGCCCCGCCACGACGTGATAATTCATCAGCTTGGCCAGCTTGTCTTTCTCCGACGGGCGCAACAAGGCATTGAACGAACGGTCCGGCAGTTTCGCGAACGCCTGATTGGATGGAGCAAATACCGTGAACGGTCCTTCACCCGCCAGCGCGGCATCGGCACCGGAGGTTTTCAGCGCCTTTTCCAGCGTGGAGAAGTTTTTCGTCTGCGCGATATCCTGCAAAACAGTTTTGCCGGTTGCCGCCACCGGGTTGGCAGCAGGCGTCACAACGGGCTTGTTCGTGACCGGCGCGGTCAGGGATGGCTGCGTAATGCCCGGCTTTTCCGGAGCGCCGGCGGCCGGGCTGATATTGGCGACCGCATCGGCTTCGCGCTGCGAATACATCGTGCCGCTGTCGCCAAGGGTCGGCACGCCGGAATACGGCGCCGCATCGCGGGCGGCAGGGGCAGCCGGTTGAAGATTGACAGGAGGCGCGGGCAGAGCTTGGGCCGGGGCTTGAACTTGCGCCTGCGGCTCCGTCCCGGTTTCGGCGGCCTGTGCCTGCGCTGTGCCGAAAACCAGCGCTGCGCCTGTCATAAGAAGTACATAGTGTTTCATCGCTCTTGTCCTGTTTTCAATAAATCCGTGCCCTATAAACGCATAAAAGCCGTCATGGTTCAATCGCAAGCGGGCCAAAAGCGTTTTTTCTGCGCCGGAAAGGCCCCCATCGCAAAAAAACCGTACCAATGAAAGCTTTGTGCCCGCCGCTCCTTTACTCTATATACTGGGGCCATGAACGCTGAATCTTCCTCTTTGTCCCATGACCTGTCGCTTGGCGCGCGCGGACGCTGCCCCCATTGCGGCAAAGGCCGCCTGTTTGCGAAATGGCTGAAAGTCGCGGAGAAATGCGATGTCTGCGGCGAAGAATTCCACCATCACCGCGCCGACGACTTCCCGGCCTATGTCGTGATCCTTCTGGTCGGGCACATCGTCGTGCCGCTGGCATTGGAGATAGAGCGCATCTTCACGCCCGCCATGTGGGTGCACATGGTCACCATCATGCCGTTTACCGTGGCGCTTTGCCTTCTCCTGCTACAACCGGTGAAAGGGGCTATCGTCGCCCTGCAATGGCGCATGGGAATGCACGGCTTCAAACAATCCTATCTGCGGCGCACGGGATTGCAGGACGAATAAAAAGTTCCCCCGCATTCAAAAAATATCACGGCTTTACGAACGGGATTTCCGGTTTAGGTTTGGTATCCGTTTCAACCCACTTAAAAAACTACAGGGCGTTTTTAGATCTGCAATGCAGGTGCAGCATCCGCGGGTTTAACAGGCGGTTTATATGCAGACTCCAGGATGCCTTGCTCGGAAAACAGCAGGCAGCAACGTTGCGCAGAAAAACTGTTGTCTTTCATCTTTGCCCGAACTTGTTCCATGAATTTTGTCAGGTCTTTGCCGTTACGCATGTCCGCAATACCGGGATCGATATCGGATAAATCGACGCCACTATGGTGATGAAGGATTTGCGTCGCCAGATAGACGCAATTTGTTGCTGAAAAAGGGATCGTTCCGGGACGAAGGCGATAATCCTGCGCATCCGCGAATTTTAATGGATTGGGTGCACCGGAATAATCCGTGGCCTCACGGCCTTTAACTTCGAATTTTTCAATAGGCGACAAAGGGCGGGAAAAATAAAACGGATTATAGACGCCGTTGCCGCGCATCATATCGATCATGTCTTCAACGCGCTTATATTCTTTCGACGACACTTCGAACAAAAACGTATTGCGGATATTATGCATTGGCGCAAGCTGGGGAATGTCACCGCCCTGCCCATTGTTGTAGCCCGCATAGTGAAAAATAAAAGCGCCGCCCCGCGGCTGTCCGGCATCGTCGTAACCGTCATGGCGAAACAGGACCAGATCCCCGCCCGGGTCTTTCAGACGGTATCCCAAGAAATAACGACTTTTTGGAAGCGGTGATGAATCCTGCGGCGCAGCGGCAGTGAAAAACGGTGTCAGTCTTTCATAAGCCTCAGCCTGACCCGCGATCTCAGTTTCGTCAAACACGATAAAAACTCAGCCAACACAATTAAAAACAATACAATATGGTAAATTACAAAATATTATTTGTCAAATATTATAACAACTTACGGCTCAGACCCCGGCGCGAGCGTGACCTTCAAACCATCGAGCGCCTCGCTCATCAGGATCTGGCAGGAAAGGCGCGAATTATCCTGCACGGCGGGCGCGAGGTCCAGCGCTTCCTGTTCGTCGTCGCGCATGGGGTAAATCCTGTCCCGCCAGTCTTCATCCACATAGACATGACAGGTGGCGCACGCGCAGCAGCCGCCGCACTCCGCCTTGATCGGCAGGCCGTGGTCACGGATGATTTCCATCACGCGCCAACCGTCGATCGCTTCCAGCTCATGCACCTTGCCGTCCTGATCCGTGACGATGATCTTCACGTCCCTACCGTCCCTGCATCTTGTTGTCTTTGAACAAGGCCATCAGGCCGTAAGCGATACCCGCCGTGGTCAGGATGCTTTTGAGCGTATCGGCGACAACGGTCAGCACCATCAGCACGAACGTCGAGGCGCCGCTGCCGAGCGCGGCATGGGCGGCCCCGCCCAGAAGCTGTCCCACCAGATGCAGCGCGAGGAAAACAGGCAGGAA
>JBDHTU010000155.1:0-4449 GCA_039808805.1 Micavibrio sp. | reverse complement strand
TGATGGCGATGCGCGTCACGAAGCGCAGCAAAGTCGTCTACGGCTCCGCCATCCACCCGCAATACCACGAAGTGCTGAACGCCTATCTCGGCAATATCGGCGCGGAGCATTCGGCCCATGACGGTGCGCTCGACAACAAAACCGCCTGCGTCATTGTGCAATCACCGGACTTCTTCGGAAACGTCCATGCCTATGAGGACTGGCGCAAGAAGTGCGACGAGGCGGGCGCCCTTCTCGTCGTCGTCACCGCCGAAATCCTGTCCTACGGCCTGCTCCCCGCGCCCGCCTGCGCCGACATCGTTTGCGGCGAGGCGCAATCCATCGGCGTGCCCATGTCGTTCGGCGGGCCGCATCTGGGCTTCTTCGCCTGCCGCGAGAAATTCATCCGGCAGATGCCCGGACGACTGTGCGGCGAAACCGTCGACGCCGACGGCAAGCGCGGCTTCGTCCTGACCCTGTCCACCCGCGAGCAGCATATCCGCCGCGAAAAGGCGACCTCCAACATCTGCACCAACCAGGGGCTCTGCGCCCTCGCCTTCACGGTGCACCTGTCGCTCCTCGGCGAGGAGGGATTCCGCACCCTCGCCCGCCTGAACCATGAGCGCGCCTGCGCGCTGGCCGATGCATTGACCGCCGCCGGATTGAGCGTGGAGAACGAGACATTCTTCAACGAATTCACCATTAGTCTGACCAAGGATGCCGCGCCGGTTGTCGAAACTCTGGCCAAGCAAGGCATCATCGCGGGCTATCCGGCCGGAAACAAACTGGTGGTCGCCGCCACGGAAATGACCACGGACGAAGATATCGCCGCCTTTGTTGCCGCATTGAAAGGAGCCGTCCAATGACCGGAGCCGCCCTGAAAACCCCCGCCAATGACGCAGCCAAGGATGACCCGAAAATGGATTACAATCGCGGGCTGAATTACGATGAAAACCTGCTCTGGGAAAAGAACCAGACGGATCATCCCGGCGTCGATCTGCCCGCGCCGAAAAACACCCCGCTCCGCACGGGTCAGGGCGCACGGGACAAAATCGGCCTGCCGCAGGTGAGCGAGCCGGATGTGGTGCGCCACTTCGTGCGCCTGTCCACCAAGAATTATTCCATCGATTCCGGCTTCTTCCCGCTCGGCTCCTGCACCATGAAGCACAATCCGCGTTTGAACGAGCGCGTCGCGCGGTTTCCGGGTTTTGCCTTGGCGCACCCGCTGCAACCGGCCTCGACGGTTCAGGGCACATTGAAAGTCATGTACGAACTCCAGCAATGGCTCGGTGAACTCACGGGCCTTCCGGGCGTTTGCCTCACTCCCGCCGCCGGAGCGCATGGCGAACTGGCTGGCATCATGACCATCGCCCGCGCCCATGAAATGAAAGGCAACGGGCACAAGAAAGTGATCCTTGTGCCGGACTCCGCTCACGGCACCAACCCCGCCACCGCCGCCATGTGCGGGTTTCAATTGCGGGTCATTCCGACCAAGGAGAACGGGCGGGTCACGGTTGACGCGTTTAAGGAAGCGCTGGGTGACGGCAGGGACGTTGCCGGCATGATGGTGACGAACCCGAACACCTGCGGCCTGTTCGAAAGCGATATCCAGACCATCTCAAAACTGCTTCATGACGCGGGCGGATATTTCTATTGCGACGGGGCCAATTTCAACGCGCTGGTCGGCAAAATCCGGCCCGCCGATTTCGGCGTGGACGTGATGCATATCAATCTTCACAAAACTTTTTCCACACCGCATGGCGGCGGCGGCCCCGGCTCCGGTCCGATTTGCGTCTCGTCTGAACTGGCTCCTTACGTGCCAAATCCGGTCGTTTTGCATGAAAACGGCACGTATCGATTAGAGAACGATGAGGAGCGAAAAACGGCCTGCGGGCGGATCAAGGGCTTCTCCGGCCAGTTCGGCATGCATATCCGCGCGCTGACCTATATGATGTCTCATGGAGCCGACGGGCTCCGCCAGGTTTCGGAGGATGCGGTGCTGAACGCCAACTACGTCCTTTCCCAATTGAAACAAGACTATAATGTCCCTTTCGCGGGCCCATGCATGCATGAATGCCTGCTCACCGACAAGGTGCAGAAAGAGGCAGGCGTGACCACGCTTGACATCGCCAAGGCGCTGGTTGAATACGGCTTCCACCCCATGACGGTCTACTTCCCGCTGGTGGTTCAGGGGGCCATGTTGATCGAGCCGACGGAGACGGAGAGCAAGGACACGCTCGACCGGTTCATCCGCGTCATGAAAGGCATCGCTGCCGACATCCGCAAAGGGGATGTGGATAAGTTTCACAGTTATCCACAAAGCGCTCCCGCCCGCCGCCTCGACGAGGTGAAAGCAGCACGTGAACCGAAACTGCGCTGGAAGAATTAGGGAAATATTTTCAATGACCAAAACGGCTGCACCGCTTTTGACGCTTCTGGGGATCATGCTGTGCGTGACCGCCTGCGAAACGGGATACAAAAAATCCCCCGTGGTGACGCCGCAGCGCATGGCTTGCTCCGGCGGCCTCCCGGCACAGATAACGCTCTTCTCTCCCGAAGATGCGCGCCTTACATTCGAAGGCAAGAATTACGACCTGCGCCGTATCCGGACCGCGTCGGGCGTCAAATACGGCAACAACGACATCAGTTTCTGGAACAAGGGTATCGACGCCATGATCACGCGCGGCAACGGCTCCATGACCACCTGCACCTATATTCCCAAAAACGGGCTATAACGCCGCCCCGGCCGTAAGGTTCCGGGAAAAAGAATACCGGCCTGTGGATAGCAGGCGCAAGCCGATGGATTCACCCGCCGACTCAGCCCACGCTGGCCGTAGTTCCCTTCTGTGTTGATTCGGTTTCAATCAAATCGGTTACATTGCGTGAAAAAGACGTTGCTTTTGGCCGCATTTGCGGCGCTGGCTCTTCCTTCCCTTGCCGCCTGTAGCGGCACCGGGGAGGAAGATCTGGCCTACAGCGCGCCGGACATGTTCGCCGCGCCGCAGGACCCGAGCGATTCGCGCCTGCGCGCTTCGATCCAATCTTACCTGGCCGACCAGAAAGGCCCGGCCAATTCCCAGTATGAATATACGCGCATGGATTTAAACGGCGACGGGCTGCGCGATGCGCTCGTGTTGTTCAATCTCCCCCACTCTTATTGGTGTGGATGGAGCGGCTGCACCATGGCCGTGTTCGAAGCGGGCGACAATTCCTTCCGCGTGGTATCCGAAACCTCCCGCATCCGCGGCCCGCTGGTCATAGGCTCTACTGAAACGAACGGATGGCAGGATATCGGGGTGCGGATTTCCGGCACCGACATGGCGGACCGCAACGTGCTTTTGAAATTCAACGGTTTCGGCTATCCGGACAATCCGCTCAACGAAGACAGCCTGCCCTATGACCTTGCATCGCTCGGCGGCACGCGCATCTTTCCGTAAAATCTAGGCGGCGGATTTCAGCCCCATAAATCCCTTGATCATACCGATCAAGGAAGGATCTCCCGCTTCGCGGCCCGTGATGTACATATCGTCAAAGCTTGCGTTGGATTTTTCCAAAAGCCTCTCATCCTGTACCTTGGCCGCCATACCGGCGATCTTGATCAATATATCGCGCTCCCGGTCGTCAAATTCTCCGTCCGACCAGGACACGGCCCTGGCAAGGTGAAAGAAATCCATCTTATCCTTGCTGTTGGTGATCTTCTGATAAAAGCTTTCAATATCTTTGGCGTCACGGATATCTTCCGCAAGGATATCCCGCTGCTCTTCGCTCAGCCCGATATCCCGCGTGCTTTGCACGATGAAATTGACCTCATGCGGTTTGACGACATGGTCTGCGTGGATCACGCCGACGACAGCCCTCCACATATTAAAACGACTTTCTGAAATGCCTGTGCCCATGTGAATACCCCTCTTCCTTCCAGTATACCGCAAACCGCCTCCCGCATTTCCAGCAACAACCAAAAAGCTCTTGCATTTTAACCGGTTAAGGCATAAAAGAACAAAACAGGAACAATCATGCGGCGCGCGCCACAATCGCCTTCAGCCGGGTGCCGGACCGGGAGGAATTTTTCGATTAAATTTGCGAAAAACGCGCAAACTGGTCTTCCGACAGCTCCAACGGCGTGGTCATCACCACACGCTTGATCGGAAGGCCGACAAGGCTGCAATCCGTCATGGTCGCGTAGGCGCGGCTCGCAGGCATCAGGTCATTGCCGCTCAATGGCACCGCGCCTTTTGCCGTGATGATTTTTTCCACGCCGAGGCTGGGCGCACCAAGACGGACGGGCACATCCACGCTGACATGCACCTCATTGGCATCGGCATAATCAAACCGGATGCGCATGGGAAAGCTGACCCCGCTGAACGGCACGAAGTCTCGCGCCTCCAGCGTCACCAGGCGCAGCGAATATGTCCCCCCGTCATACGCCAGTATCCCGTTTAAATTGTTCACGTGAACCTCCTTGTCCGCCCC
>JBDHTU010000154.1:0-4450 GCA_039808805.1 Micavibrio sp. | reverse complement strand
CGCAGTTTTTTGTCCGGATAGACATAACGGAAAGCCTGCTGCGCCATCAGGGCTGCTTCGTGGAAGCCGGAGAGGATCAGCTTCAGCTTGCCGGGATACCAGTTGATATCGCCGATGGAAAATATCTGCGGCGTCTGTGTTTCAAACTTTTCCGTATCGACGGGGATCAGGTTTTCATGAAGGTTGAGGCCGAAATTGGCGATGGGGCCGAGTTTCATGGTGAGGCCGTAAAACGCCAGAAGCGTATCCGCCGGAATGAGGTGTTCGCCCAGATCCTTGTTGTGCGCGATGAGGCCCGCAAGAATGTCGTTCTCCGTGTGCAGGGATTTGAGGTCCGCGATATGCAGTTTCATTTTCCCCGATGCCACCAGTTCGCGCATCTTGTTCACGGAATCCGGCGCGGCGCGGAAATCGTCGCGGCGGTGGATCAACGACACGCTGTTCGCCACAGGATGAAGATTGAGCGCCCAGTCCAGCGCGGAATCTCCGCCGCCCGCGATCAGGATGTTTTTGCCCCGGAACTGGTCCATCTTGCGCACGGCGTAAAACACGCTCTTGCCTTCGTGCGGCTCCAGCCCTGCAAGCGCGGGTTTCTTCGGCACGAACGAACCCCCGCCCGCGGCGATGACGATGACCGGCGCTTCGAGCACCGTGCCTTCGGAAGTCGTCAGTTCCCAATTGCCGCTGTCCAGTTTTTGCAGGGATTCGGCCATTTGCCCGAAATGAAAAACGGGTTTAAACGGCGCGATCTGTTCCAGCAGGCGATCGGTCAGGTCCTGCCCCGTGATGACGGGCCAGGCGGGAATGTCGTAAATCGGTTTTTCGGGATACAGTTCCGCGCACTGGCCTCCCGGCTTGTCAAGGATATCGACCAGATGGCATTTCATATCCAGAAGACCGAGTTCGAACACCGCGAACAGGCCCACAGGCCCCGCGCCGATAATGATAACGTCCGTTTTCTGCCGTTCCGGCTTGTTTTCGCTCATGATGCGTTATAAATCTCAATCCCTATGGTTTTGTCAACAGATCAGCCCCGCCGCGCCCTCCAGATCTGGCTGTTTTTCACGGCTGCGATGGTGTTCGCCATGGCTGTCATCGGCGCGATTACGCGCCTGACCGAATCCGGCCTGTCGATGGTGGAATGGAAACCGCTGATCGGCGCAATCCCGCCGCTGTCCGCCGCGGAATGGGACCGCGTGTTCGGCCTGTACAAACAGACGCCCGAATTCATTCATAAAAACAGCTGGATGGAACTGGCCGATTTTCAAAAGATTTTCTTCTGGGAATGGCTGCACCGGCTGTGGGGTCGGCTCATCGGCCTCGTCTTCGCCCTGCCCCTCGCGTGGTTCTGGATCAAACGGCAGATACCGGCCGGGTACAAAGGCCGCCTGCTCTTCCTGCTCGCGCTTGGCGGGATGCAAGGCGTCATGGGATGGTACATGGTGATGAGCGGGCTGGTCGACCGCCCCGATGTCTCCCACTTTCGCCTCGCGGCGCATTTGATCCTTGCGTTGATCATTTACTGCGCCCTGTTGTGGATAGGCCTTGGTTTGAACGAAGACCGCGGACGCGGCGGCAGTTTCTGCGAAAAGCGCCACGGCTGGATTTCCTTCGCCCTGCTGTCCGTCACGGTCACATGGGGCGCGTTCACGGCGGGCCTCGACGGCGGGATGCTTTACAACACATGGCCGAAGATGGATGCGCATTGGATGCCGCCGGAAGTCACCGGAATGTTCGCCATGCTGCACGATCCCGGCGCGGCGCAATTCGTCCACCGCTGGCTGGCCATCGCGGCGTTTGCGGCCATCGTCAGTTTTGCTTGGCGGATGAAAAACTTTCCGCTGGCGGGCATGGCGTTTTTACAGGTCGGGCTGGGCATCGCCACCGTGTTGTCACAGGCGTCCATTCCCGTGGCCGCCGCACATCAGGCTGGCGCGCTTGTGCTTTTGGGGTTGATGATCGCGCAGTTGCAAAGCCTGCACGCCGCGCCTAAAGCATGTTCTCCCGCTTCAGGATCTCGATAAAATAATCGAAATATGCCGACAGGGTTTTTTCCTTGGTGAATTCTTCCCTGTACCGTTCATACCCGCGGCGCACCAGTTTTTGCTGCAATTCTTTATCCCCCAGCATCCGGGCAATGGCATCCCGCAGGGCGGCGGCATCATCCTTGGGCACCATCAAGCAGTCTTCTTCCGACCGGCAGAATTGTTTCGGACCGGTGGCATCCGATACGACCAGCGGCGTTTTTTCCGCCCAGGCCTGCGCGAACACCGTACCGAAAGGCTCCACCCGCGAAGCGAACACGCAGACATCCGCCATGCGCAAAAGCGCCGAACGATCCGTGCGCCAGCCCAGAAACCGCACACGGTCCGCAACGCCCAGACCTTCGGCCAGATGTTCGAGCGCGGCGCGATCCGGCCCCTCGCCCGCGATCAGCGCATAGACGCCCGGCAAGTCCGCCAGCGCCTGCAGCAGAACATCATAGGCTTTGCTGGAATGAAGGCGGCCCAGCGACACCGTGACGGGCGCGTCCAGAGGAATACCGAAATCGGTTTTGTGAACCGGCACGACGTCCGTTTCGGTTTCGGCAAAATTGTTGATGATGCGGATTCTATCGGGCGGAACGCCGTTATCGATCAGGTGACGCTCCAAGTCCGGCGTGATGACGTTAAAATAATCGGCAGACTGGAAATTCTTGATCTTGTAATACCCGCCGAGCCGCGGCACGACCAGATATCGCTGCGGCGATTTTACATCCCGCCAGTTCGGCGTTTTCGCAGAGCCGCGGGCCATCCATGTCTGGATGATCAGGGGCGAGAACGCCTTGATGATCCTGCCCAGCTTCCATGTCGTGAAAATATCGACCGGGCCGCCGAAGGGGAGTTTGTGCACCTTTATCCCCGCAGCTTCCAGCGCGGGCACCCGCACCGGGTTGGCGCGCGTCGCAACCTCGATATCCATGCCCGCGTCCTTCATGGCGATGCACATGTCGACAAAGGCGGTTTCGGCGCCGCCGTGGTCGTTGCCCGCCATGACCTGCAGGATTTTCATGGGCCCGGATTATTCGGCTGATTTCTTATCGTCAGGCTTCGGTTCGGCCTTATCGGCATCTTTTTCAGCCTTGGCCTTGGCTGCCGCCGCTTTTTTCTTCGCGGCTTCTTCACCCTGCTGGATTTTCTTTTCCGCCTCGATACCGCGCTTGCGGATTACCTCTTCCGGCAAAAGCGTCTGGCGCAGCAGCGTAATCATTTCATCTTCGGTGCGGTCCATGCTGATGAGCAGGCCCTTGCAGGCCTCCGGCGTGGTGACAGGCGTTTTGGTGATTTGCTTGTCGCCGAATTCGTAAGCCTTGTCGTTGAGCTTCAGGACCTTGCGGAACTGATCGACATCCACGATTTTCTGACCGTCGATATCCTTGTCCAGTTGTTTCCTGGCGGTCGTGATGATCGGGTTGACGGAATTTTTCCACTGTTTGTACCGGTCATCCATCTGTTTTTTCATGTCGGGGTTTTTATCGCCGCAGGATTTGACCGCGTTGCCGACATCACGTTCCACAATGCCGATCACGCGGATGATGGAGTATTTGTTGCGCAGGATAAAAACAGATTCCTGGTTCTTCGGCGAAAGCGGATCGATCATCGCGTTTTCCGCATCGATCCAGTCTTTGACCGGCCCGGTCGGCTGACCCGCCGGCGCGGCAGCGGGCGGCGTCTTTTTCTTTACCACGCTTTCGACGGGTTTTTCCGCCGGTTTGTTCTTGGTTTTATCCTGGGCGAAAACAGGCGCGGCCAGCAAAGAGAGGCCGACAATCATCGTGGAGAGAAAAAATTTGCTGCGGGTCATGAAATCTTCCTGAAAAAAATCACGGGTCGGAGTTCTTTATACACGGTAACACACCCCCGTCCCACAGGTAAAAAAACCGCGCGCAAAAAAATAGCCACCGGAAGTTCTTCCGGTGGCTAAGGGGACGAAAACGCCTGTATGCCCGGGTTTCCTGAAAGAAGGGAGAACATGCGGGGGCAATGACTCCTTCCAGGAAGGCAAACAGACGGAAACCAAACCAACAAAACCCGTGTACAACAACACCGTTTCATAAAAGTGCGGGAAGCTGAGGGAAGCGCGCGCGGCACGCCTCCCTAGCATCCCTGCCCCGGCCTCCGGAGCTTCCCCTCTGAAAATCGTTAAAAACAGCGTCGTATCTGTCTCAATTTTTATGTTAATTGAAAAGAATTAAGACGCATTAAAAAATGTCTGCAATTTTATGCAATCGGTGCGCCTTGTAATCGCCCCGAAACCCTATAGAGTCGTTGGTGCACCGCCATCTGGCGGGGTCGGGACTTCAAAATCCCGCGCTAATCGGATGGCGTGCCCGTCAGCACGCCGTTTCCTTGGCCCATGGCCGGGAGGCGGCGGCGCATGTCCAGAGCCTCGGCTTAAAGGCCGTCGCGGT
>JBDHTU010000153.1:0-4479 GCA_039808805.1 Micavibrio sp. | reverse complement strand
GGGTATATCCAACTGGATGCAGGCGATGTGTTCATCTGCGCGGGCGTGGAATCGATGACGCGCATCCCGATGGGCGGATTCAACCCGATGCCGAACCCGAAACTCGCGGAAACCTATCCTGCCGCGTATATCAACATGGGTGAAACGGCAGAAAACCTTGCGAAGAAATATTCCGTGTCCCGTAAGGAGCAGGAAGAATTTGCTGTCTCCTCGCATAGCAAAGCGGCAAAGGCCCGCGACGCTGGGAAATTCAAGGATGAAATCGTGCCGGTCGCAGGCGTGAGCGAGGACGGCACCATCCGTCCGGACACGACGCTCGAAGGGCTTGCCACGCTGAAACTCGCTTTTGATGAAAACGGCACCGTGACGGCGGGAACGGCCTCGCCGTTGACGGACGGGGCGGCGGCTGTGCTCGTGGCGTCCGAAGACTATGCGAGAAAACACAAACTGCCGATTCTTGCGCGCATCAAATCCGTCGGCGTTGCCGGTTGCGGGGCGGAGATCATGGGCATCGGTCCGGTGCCGTCGTCTCAGAAGGCGCTGCAACGCGCGGGCCTGTCCATCAAGGACATCGATATCGTCGAACTGAACGAGGCGTTTGCCGCGCAGGGCCTCTCGGTGATCAAGGAACTCGGTATCGATCTTACCAAAACCAACCTTGATGGCGGCGCGATCGCCATGGGCCACCCGCTCGGCGCTTCCGGCGCACGCATCGTCGGCAAGCTGGCGAGCCTTTTGAAACGCGAAAAAAAGAAATACGGCCTTGCCACCATGTGCATCGGCGGCGGGCAGGGTACTGCGATCATTCTGGAGTCCGTGTAATGGACCAGAGTCTGGAAGCACTGAACGCGATTCAAGAACGCAACAAAAAAGTTGAAATCAACAAAGCATGGGAAACATCCCTCACGCGTCGCGCCTTTATCGCGGTCGTGACCTATGTCATCGCCTGCCTTTACATGTATTTTGGCCTTGGTATCGCAGAGGCGTATCTCCATGCCTTTGTCCCGACGGGCGGTTATCTGCTCTCGACTTTTTCCCTGCCGCTGGTGAAAGACGCATGGATTCGCCGTAAATTCGGCCAAAATCCCTAAAATTTTACCCAAAACTTAATAAATCTTTACCCAGCCTCGGTATCCTGAAGGCTGGGTTTTTCTACGTTCGATATGGGGATAAGGGCTTCAGTGCAGCTTCTGGATTCGGATCAGCTTGAATACGCGTTCCAGTGCCACGGGATTGACCGTGAAACGCAGGCGCGGGCTTTTTATGCCGACCTCTGGGCGTTGATCCAGCAGGCGGAAAAAGTGCGGGAAGGCACGGCGCGCAATCTGTGCGAACGCCGTCTTCGTGCTCTGTGCCGCCAGTATTTTTCCTCCATGCGCCGCTGGCGGCACGAAGAGGAGGAAAAATACGAATCCGTGGCGGCCTGCGCTCATTCCGCACGCAACATGCGCGAAGCGGAATCCGCACTGCCGGCCTTCGAAAAACAGTT
Organism: Micavibrio sp.; assembly: GCA_039808805.1. Taxonomy (GTDB): domain Bacteria; phylum Pseudomonadota; class Alphaproteobacteria; order Micavibrionales; family Micavibrionaceae; genus Micavibrio_A. The sequence goes on along the minus strand of JBDHTU010000153.1, from coordinate 2,990 downwards.
TTTCCGTTATGCGCTCTGCTACATGGATTTGAACCGTGCGCTGATCCAGACGCGCGGCACCATCTCCCGCTTCGCCAAGGGCTGCAATATCGACAGCGAGGACATATTGCAGGTCAATCACGGCACCGGGCTGACGCTCGCACGGCTTCACAAGGATCGGCTGGAGTTGATGGAAAAACGCCTGCGGCTGGAGCGGGTGCGCAGCATCCTTTCTACCACGGATCGCATGATCGAATCGCTGGGCGAAGATTTGCCGCGCCTTCTGGGACAGGCGGAAGGGGACCGCCAGCTTACCTTGTTCAAAGGGCTGCTCCGCCGCCGGAAATTTTCCGATGCTCGCGCGCTGGTCCATGGCTGGGCGGAGATGTTGCCCAAGGCCATGGCGCAGTATGTGATCGGCCATATCGAAACCCATGCCGAAACATTAAGGGCACAGGATTCCCTGATGCTGCACAGCGGCGAGCTTTCTCTGGTGTTCGCGTTCCTGCACGCCGATGAGGAACAGGTGAGCCGCCTCGTAGAAAAATTCAACGTGCCGTACATGGTATATCAATATCGCAGTCTCCTTCATCAGGGTTACCTGCTGGGGCGCATCGGCTCGCTCGAAGGGTTGATTATCCAGCATGCCAAGCTGTTGTCTCTATCCGCCCGGCCGCAGGGCGACCCAGCGGCGGCGCAGGGGATGGAACAGGCCGTGCTGCTGCCCGTGCGCGCTTTGCTGCAAACTCGTTTCCGTACGCTGGGCGCCATCTTCAATGACATGGAAACGGCTCTGGGCACGCTCGACCGGCTGTTTTCTCAGACGCGAGAATATGCCGCCCATACCCCGGTACAATAACCCATTTTTGCCCCTGCCTTTTTAACCTTTTCGCGCTATCATTACTCCAGAAGAACACAAATCATCCAAAGGGTTATCGGATTATGGCCATTCAAAAAGTCGCAGTGATCGGTTCGGGCGTGATGGGCAGCGGCATCGCCGCGCAAGTCGCCAATGCGGGCATCCCCGTGGTTCTGCTGGATATCGTTCCAAAAAATCTGGGCGAGGGCGAAGACCGCAGCAAAATTGCCAAAGGCGCGATTGAAAAACTGCTCAAGCAGGATCCGGCGCCGCTGATGTCTACCCGCAATGCGAAGCTTATCACCCCGGGCAATCTCGAAGACGATCTTAAATTGCTGCAAGATTGCGACTGGATCGTCGAAGTCGTTCTGGAAGATTTGAACATCAAACACGTGACGTACGAAAAAATTGCCAGACACCGGAAAAAAGGCGCGATCGTATCAAGCAACACCTCCACCATTCCGCTGGAACTGCTGACAGAAAAAATGGATGCGGAAATGAATTCCCGTTTCCTGATCACGCACTTCTTCAATCCGCCGCGGTATCTGCGCCTGCTTGAAATCGTAACGGGAAAAGACAACGACCCAAAGATGGTCAAGGAAATCGTCGATTTCTGCGACATCAAACTCGGCAAGGGTGTGGTCAAATGCAAAGACACGCCGGGCTTTATCGTCAACCGCATCCTGACCTTCTTCATGCAGACCGCGCTGAACGTCGCGGTGAAGGACAAGGTGTTGATCGAGGTTGCGGATGCCGTTCTTTCCAAACCCGTCGGCATTCCGAAAACGGGTGTGTTCGGTCTAATCGATCTTGTCGGCGTGGACCTGATGCCGCACCTTGCGGACTCGCTGCTTTCGACGCTGCCGCAGGATGATCCTTACCGTAAAATCTATCAGGATTATGGCTTTATCGACGGCATGATCAAGGCGGGCTATACGGGCCGCAAGGGCAAGGGCGGTTTCTACCGTCTCAATCCGAACGGATCGAAAGAAAAACAGGCGCTCGATCTGCAAGCCGCGTCCTTCGATGAATCCAACTACAAAAAAGCGGATAAGCCGAAACTGCCGTCGATGGAGGCCGGGAAGAAAGGCCTGCGCGGCGTTGTCGAATCGGACGATGAAGGCGGAAAATACGCCTGGTCCGTGCTGCGCGATACGCTGGTCTATGCCGCCTCCCTGGTGCCGCAGATCGCGGATAGCGTGGCAGAGGTGGATGAGGCGATGCGCCTTGGCACCAACTGGAAAAAAGGCCCGTTCGAAATGATTGACGATCTGGGTCCGGCCTGGTTCGCCGCAAAGCTGAAGGGAGAAGGCATTGCGGTTCCAAAGATCATCGAACAGGTCGGCGAAGGAAAATTCTATAAACCTGAAAACGGCGCGCTGAATTATTTCGGCACCGATGGAAAATACCGTCCGGTGCCGCGCGCTGATGGGGTTCTGCTGCTCTCCGATATCAAACTCTCGGCCAAGCCCCTGGTGAAAACCGCCTCGGCCTCCGTCTGGGATATCGGCGATGGCGTTCTTTGCGTCGAATTCACCGGCAAGATGAACGCCCTCGATGATCAGGTGTTCGAAGCCTATAATCAGGCGATCAAGCTGATCACGAAGGGCGATGGCGGCTACAAGGCCATGGTGATCTACAACGAAGGCTCGAACTTCTCGGCGGGTGCGAATCTAGGCCTCGCCGTGTTCGCGATGAACATCGCCATGTGGCCGCAGATCGAAGAATTGGTCTCCGGCGGACAGAAAATCTACAAGGCGCTTAAATACGCGCCGTTCCCTGTGGTTGCCGCACCGTCCGGCATGGCGCTTGGCGGGGGCTGTGAAATTCTGCTGCACGCGGACCACGTGCAGGCGCACGCCGAAACCTATTGCGGACTGGTGGAGGTCGGCGTCGGCCTGATCCCCGGCTGGGGCGGCTGTAAGGAAATGCTGCTGCGGTATCAGGCGGAGGAGCGGGAGCAGTACGACAAAAACACCGCCGGACGTAAAATGTGGTTCTCGCCGAAGAACACGCCGATGGGCGCGGTGAGGAAGGCGTTCGAAACCATCGCTCTGGCCCGCGTGGCGAAGAGTGCGCAGGAGGCGAAAGAAATCCGCTACCTGAAGAAAACGGACGGCATCACGATGAACCGGGACCGCCTGCTGTTCGA
>JBDHTU010000152.1:0-4508 GCA_039808805.1 Micavibrio sp. | reverse complement strand
CGGCGTACGCGCCATCGGCTCCGCCGACGCGCCGATCAAGATCATCGAATACGCTTCGATGACCTGCAGCCACTGCGCCCATTTCCACAACGATGTTCTGCCGGAACTGAAAAGCAAATATGTCGACACCGGCAAGGTCTATATCGAATTCAAGGAATTTCCGCTGGATGACGCGGCGCTGAAGGCGACGATCACGGCCCGCTGCCTGCCCGAAGACAAATACGAAGGCTTCGTCACCCTGCTTTTCAAAACGCAGGATCACTGGGCCCGCGGCATCAATTACATGACCGCGCTGCGCCAGAACGCCAAGCTGGCGGGGATGAGCGATGCTACCTTCGACGCCTGCCATGCGGATGAAAAGCTGAAGCTGGCCATCGCTGACTGGATGCAACAGGCGCAGGATAAATGGAGCATCAATTCCACGCCGACATTCGTTGTCAATGATGGCGCGGAGAAAATCTCCGGCGCGCAACCTGTGACGGAATTTGAACGCGTATTCCGCAAAATTTCCGGCGATGCCATCGGAGAAGCGCCGAAAGTCGAATAAGTTTAAAGAGTATTTATGATCCAGTTCGAAAAACTTCGCCTCAGCGGCTTCAAGTCTTTCGTCGATAAGACGGAACTTGAAATCGGCCCCGGTCTGACCGGGATCGTCGGGCCCAACGGCTGCGGCAAGTCGAACACGGTGGAGGCGCTCCGCTGGGTCATGGGTGAAAACTCGGCAAAACGCATGCGTTCGGGCGGCGGCGGAATGGAAGATGTAATCTTCAACGGCACATCGTCCCGCCCGGCCCGCAATTTCGCCGAAGTCTCTCTCCTGCTCAACAACACGGCGCGCACCGCGCCGCCTGCGTATAACGACTCCGACCAGATTGAAGTGACGCGGAAGATTGAACGCGATCACGGCTCCACCTACCGCATCAACGGGAAAATCTGCCGCGCGCGCGACGTGCAGATGCTGTTCGCCGATACGGTAACGGGTGCGAACTCCCCGGCATTGGTATCTCAGGGCCGCGTGACGGCCATGATTAACGCAAAGCCGCAAGAACGCCGCCTAGTTCTAGAAGAATCCGCGGGCGTGTCGGGCCTTTATGTCCGCCGCCACGAAGCCGAACTTCGCCTGCGCGCCGCTGACCAGAATCTGCAGCGTGTGCAGGACCTCGTCGGCAGCATGGAAGGCCGCTACAACACGCTCAAAAAACAGACGCGCCAGGCCCAGAAATACAAAAATCTCAGCCATGAGATTAAAGAACTCGAAACCACCATCGCTTATCTCGAATGGCGCATGCAGGTCGAGCGCGTAGACGCCGCCCGCAAAACATTTGCCGAGACTGAGAGCCAGGTCGCCACGCATATGGCCACCGTGGTGCAACTGACCAAGACGCAGACATCTCAGGCGGAAGACCTCCCTGCCCTGCGCAAGGCGGAATCCGAAGCCGCCGCCGCGCTCCAGCTTCACAAGATGGAATTGCAGCGCCTTGAAGATCAGGAGCGCGAACTGCGCGCACAACTCGAAGAATCCCGCGCCCAGTTCAAGCAGGCGCAGGCCGATCTTCAGCATGAAGAACACGGTTTGGCTGAAAGCACGAACATTCTCTCCCGCCTGGAAGATGAAGAACGCATTCTTTCCGAAAGCCGCCGCAACGAAGAATCCGATCTGACCCAGAAAAAGGCCATCAAGGCCGAACTGGAAGAAAAGGTTTTAAAGCTTGAGGCCGACTTTGAAAGCTTCATGCAGAAGACAGCGGAAACCCGCGCCGCGCGCCAGCGTATCGAGCAGCAGATCAATGCCGATAATTCCCGTCTTCTGGTGGCCGAAGAACGCAAGGAAAAGCTGGAAGATCAACTTTCCCGCGCCCGCGCACAGTTCGACAGCGCCGATGAAATCGATGCGCTGAAGGAGTCCATTCTTTCGCTGGAGACGGAAACGCAGGACCTGCGCGGCACGTTCGAAGGATTGGAAACAGCACTTGCCGCCGCCCGCGAACAACTGGAAACCGCCCGCCAGGCGCGTCAGGAAGCGGAGCGCCGCAAGTCCGAAATCGAATCGGAAATCAAGGCGCTGGAACGCATCGTCAATGCCGACACACAAAGCCTGTTCAAACCGGTTCTGGATGACATCAAGCCGGATAAGGGCTTTGAGAAGGCGCTTTCCCGCGCGCTCGGCGATACGCTGATGGCGTCGAAAGACAAGGACGCGCCGAGCGTCTGGCTGGATTTTGCCGAAAACAATATTGATGTTCCTGCCTTGCCCGCCGGCGCCAAAAAGCTGGAACCGCACGTTCAGGCCCCGGCCTATCTCAAACGCGCGCTTGATTTTATCGCCGTGGTCGATACGCAGGATCAGGGCGATGTCATTGCCTCCGGCCTGAAACCCGGTCAGTCCATTGTTTCGCTCGATGGCGCTTACTGGCGCTGGGACGGGCTGCATATCAAGGCAAGCGCGTCGGACCGCCATGCCATTTTGATGCAGCAGAAAAACCGTCTGGAAGAATTGACGGGCGAAAAACCGGATGCCGAATGGCAATATCTGGAATCTGCCGACAAGGTCACGGCCGCGCAGGACTACCAGAAAGAAATTCAATCCAAGCTGGATGAAATGCGCGCCGATCTGCGCCGCAAGGAACAGGATTTGAGCAGCGGCCAAAGCAGCCTGAACCGCATGACGGAACAGCGCTCCTCCACCTTTGCCGAAATCGCCAAACTGGAAGAATCGCTCAAGCTGACGGAACAGGACATCGTTACCTATAAACAGTCTATCGAAACGTCGCAGGCCGAACTCGCCAGCTACAACGAAGACATGATGGCCCGCCACGCGGCAGAGGTAGAGCAGCTTCGCGCCACGTTGGTTGAGGCCCGCGACAGCTATAACCACGCCGTGCGCAACCTTGACCAGTTGACGCAGGAACAGGGGCGCCGCATGGCGCGTATGCACGTAATCGCGGATGAACGCAACCATCATACTAACCGTTCCATCCGTTCGCGCGAACGTATCCGTGAATTGAAAGAGCGTGAAGAATCCCTGTCTGAAAAAATCTCCGGCATCGAAAACCGCCCGCAAACTTTGGACGGCGCGCGTGAAGAACTGACCAACAAGGTCTATCATCTTGAGCGCGGGCGTGACGAAGCCGCCGACAACCTAGCCAAGGTCGAAGGCGAATTGTCCGTCACCAACCGTGCGTTGAAAGAGGCAGAGGCCGTTCTGGGCGAGGCGCGCGAATCCCGCGCCCACGCGCAGGCCATGGCGACGTCGGCGCAGGATCAACTCGGCCTGATCGAAACGGCGATCGTCGAACAATTCGAGATGCAGCCCGCCGCGCTGAAAGAATTCGCAACCGCCAGCATCTTCGCCGAAACCGGCGAACTGCCTGCGCTGGAGCCGCTGAAATCCCGCAAGGAAAAAGCGGTGCGTGAACGGGACCAGATCGGCCCTGTGAACCTGCAGGCCGAAGAAGAAGCCGCCGCGCTCGAATCCGAACTCGGCACCATCTTCAAGGAACGCGATGACCTGACGCAGGCGATTGAAGAATTGCGCGACGGTATTGCCAAGCTGAACAAGGAAGCCAAGGAGCGCCTGACCAACGCGTTCGACATCGTCAACGGCCACTTCAAGGAACTGTTCACGAAACTGTTCAATGGCGGTTCGGCCTACCTGCAACTGGTTGAATCAGACGACCCGCTGCAATCCGGCCTTGAAATCTTCGCGCAGCCGCCGGGCAAAACATTGCAATCGCTGTCCCTTCTCTCCGGCGGTGAACAGACATTGACCTCCATCGCCCTGATCTTCGCGATGTTCCTGACCACGCCTTCGCCGATCTGCGTGCTGGACGAGATTGACGCGCCGCTGGACGATGCGAACGTGGACCGTGTCTGCAATCTGCTCGATGCCCTCGCCGCCCGCGGTGAAACGCGCTTCCTCATCATCACCCACCACCGCCTGACCATGGCGCGGATGGACCGCCTGTACGGCGTTACGATGTCTGAGCGCGGCGTGTCCCAGCTCGTTTCTGTTGATCTCAGCCGCCAGATGGACTTTCTTGAGGCTGCTGAATAATGGACGATCCGCGCGGCAAGGAACTGGACGAACAGATCAAGGCCGCCCGCGCCGAATACAAGGAAGATTACGAACCCGAAAAGACCGATGGAATCGAAACCGGCTCGGGTTCCAATATCGGCTATGAATTCCTGGCTTATGTCATTTCCGGCGGATTGATCGGCTATGCCATTGACTACTTCGCGGGCACCCTGCCCTGGGGCTTGATTTTGTTCATTATTTTGGGCTTCGTCGGCGGTGTTTACCGGGCCAATGAACGCATGAAAAACTCCGATTAAAAACCGCGCGGAAACATTTGCATTTCCGCCCCGGATGCGCTATCCAAGGCCCTGAAAAAACAAACAGTTTGTATATATTAGGAATTGAGCTTGGCCAACCCCATCCATCAATTTGAAATCGAACGCAAAATCCCCCTCGAATATAACGGCGTCGACCTGTCTTTCACCAATTCCGC
>JBDHTU010000151.1:0-4557 GCA_039808805.1 Micavibrio sp. | reverse complement strand
CCTTCCATGGAATCGACGACATCTTCCCCGTCGTCGTCCATCGCGATGATGCGTTGTTTGCCGCGGATGATTTCTTCTTTCAGTTCCTCGACATCGACCGTGCTCTCGGCGATTTCGCGCAAGGCCACAACCGGGTTTTTGTCATTGTCGCGGTCCAGCGTCAGGGCGGCACCGGAACCGATCTTGCGCGCGCGCTGGGCGGCGACCATCACCAGTTCAAAACGGTTCGGCAGTTTCTCAACGCAGTCTTCGACAGTAACGCGGGCCATGACATTCCTCTTATCGGGCTGAAAGTTGCGTCAGGTATAAGGATTTTCTACGATGCGCGCAACATTTTTCGCCGCCGAAGGAACCATTGGAACCATGGGTCATTGACAATATACGGATATGGTATAGATATATAAGATATGCCTAATATTTTGACGTTTAACACAAGAAAAATTTCTAATGGCACAAAGGTTCTCAAAAAGCTCCGCAAAACCGACAAAAGACGAGGCTATGATTCCGTTCTACGCGGAAGACAGGCTTGCCATGTTCATCGACGGATCGAACTTGTACGCCGCCGCGCGCAGCCTGGATTTTGACATAGATTATCGCAAATTGCTGAACTGGGGGGCTTCCTGCGGGCGGCTTGTCCGCGCGTTTTATTATACGGCCCTGATCGAGGATGCGGATTATTCCCCTATCCGCCCGCTGGTCGACTGGCTGGATTACAACGGCTACACGATGGTGACCAAGCCCACCAAGGAATTTGTCGACAGCCAGGGCCGCCGCAAGATCAAAGGCAATATGGATATCGAACTGGCCATCGACGTGATGGAGATGGCCGACAACGTCGATCACATCATCCTGTTTTCGGGCGATGGCGATTTCCGCCGCTTGCTGGAAGCCGTCCAGCGCAAGGGCGTGCGCGTTACCGTGGTCAGCACGATCCGGTCCAGCCCGCCGATGGTGGCGGATGAATTGCGCCGTCAGGCAGATTTCTTTTTGGACCTGGAATCCCTGCGCAGCGTCATCGCACGGGATGGCGGTTCGCCCCGCAGCGGCCCGGATGATCCCGGCATGTCGGACGACGATCTTTACAGTGCGAAGCAATCACACGGAGGTTCGCTGATCTAAAAAAACCCCGGCCGCAAAGCCGGGTTTTTTTGTTCTCAATATTCCTGTTACTCTGCCGCCTGGACAAGGCTGATGGCGGCGTTGTTGTTGGAAGGCCCGGCTTTCTGGCCGCCGTCACTGCGAATTTCGCCAAGGAACGAGGCAACCTGGTCGCGCAGTTCAACGGACAATTTCGAAAGTTCTCCCACCGCCTCCAGAACCGTCTTGGACGCCTCGCCGGTCTGGTAGGCGTTTTCCTGCACGGTGACGATATTTTGCGAGACCTGCTGCGTGCCCGTGGAGGCTTCGGCCACGTTGCGGCCGATTTCCCCGGTGGCGGCGTTCTGTTCTTCCACCGCGGCGGTGACGGATGTCGTGGCTTCGTCGATGCTTTTCACGTTGCGGATGATCTTGTCCATCGCAGACACGCTGGAATTGATCGCGTTCCGGATAGCCGAGACGCGCTCGTCGATCTCTTCGGTTTTCCGGGCGGTTTCATTGGCGAGTTTTTTTACCTCGTCGGCAACGACGGCAAAACCTTTGCCGGCCTCGCCCGCGCGCGCGGCTTCGATGGTGGCATTGAGGGCCAGCAGATTCGTCTGTTCGGCGATTTCCTTGATCGCGCCGACGACTTCCCCGATCGAAACAGCCATTTCCTGCAGGTTCTTCACTTCCTTGCTGGTGCTTTCCGCTTCGGCTGAGGCATTGTTGGCCATCGCGGCAACCATGTTGATCTGCTGCGCGATCTCGCGGGCGGAAGCTGTCAGTTCTTCCGTTGCGGCGGCGACGGTCTGAACGTTGGCGTCGGCCTGCGTCGCGGCGGCGGCGACGGCGCTGCTGATCTCGGACGTGCGATCCGACGCATCGGCCATGCGCTCGGCCGTTTGCTGCATCTGTCCCGATGCGGCGGTCAGCGACATAATGACGGTCGATGTGCGGGAATCGAAATCCTCGGCCAGTTTGTTCATCGCCGCTTTCTTTTCCTGCTCGGTGCGGATTTTTGTTTTTTCCTGCTCAACTTCCATGCGCTCCATTTCCAGCGCGTTCTCCTTGAACACCTGGACGGCCTTGGCCATATCCCCGATCTCGTCATGGCGCTCAAGCGACGGGACGGACACCTGGTTGTTTCCATCGGCCAGAACCTTCATGGTGTGAACCATGTCGTTGATCGGGCGCGTCAGGCGGCGCGAATACCACATGCTGACCAGCGCGATGACCAAAAGGATACCGAGCGAGCAAACGATGGAAAGTTTCCGGATCTCACCGAATTTCTCCATGACCTCGGACACCAGGACTTCGGTGACGACGGCCCATTTCACGCCGGCGAATTCAAACGGACGATAGGAGACAAGCGCTTCCTGGCCGGTATGCTCGTCCATCGCGATCATCTCGCCGCTTTTGCCTTCCAGCGCCAGGGTAACCGCTTCTTCGTCGACTTTTTTCTTCAGCGTCGTCGGTTCTTCGTCAAAACGATAGTCGGTGCGCATCAGTTTGTCGGATCCGACGAGATACATGGCCGATGTCTTGCCGATATCGTCCGTGTCCTTGAACATCTCGTTGATTTTTCCGGCCGGCATCTGGAACGCCATGACGCCCATCAGCTGACCGTCCTGATCCAGAACGGGGGACGAGATAAAGCTCGCGGCGGCGTTGTTGCTGGGGCCGTATTCTTTAAAATCGAAGAAATTGAAGGTGTCTTTTTGCGGATTGGCCGCCGCCGCCTTGAAGGCTGTAGCAAGATCCGTATCCTTCCACTGCCCCGTGTTCATATTGGTCGCGTAATCACGCTCTTTGAAAACCGTGTAGACCAGATCGCCGTTCTTGTTGAACAGGAAGATATCGTAATAACCGCGCGCCTGTTGCAGCTTGTGGAACCACGGGTGATATTTCGCATGGACAAGGGAATAGAGCGAGCCATCGTCCGCGGCGGTCAGCTTGTCTTTCTGGCCGGTCGGATTCGGATTGCTGTCTATGTAAAGATTTTGCAGGCCTTGCGCCGGCTCCGCGCCCAATGCGTCCCAGCCGCTTTGAAAATCAACCAGCGCCTGGCGGACGTAATCGCTGTCAGACAGCGTAACCAGTTCATCCTTGATGGAAGAGAAATAATCGCGCAGTTCGTTCGCCTGGGCATTTTGGTATGCGGACAGGCTCCGCTGGCTATGCCCGATCGTGTCCTTGTACATCAGGTATTGCTGCAGGCCGGTCACCGCAAACACATTGATGGCGGTCAGGCCGATCATGATAAGAGGAAGTTTTTTGGAAATTTTCATGCGCGCGAAATTGATCATGTTCTGGGGCCCGGTTTATGAACAAGAATTAATGTTTCTCAAGAGAACGTTAAGATAGATTGGTTAACATGGTACTAAATATTAACGTTCCGGCATAGGGGCGCCTAAAAGATTTTGCAGCGCAAAAAAACGTTAAGACGCGAAAAAAGCCGGCTGTTACGCCGGCTTTTACGGAATATGCACAAATGGGCGCTTACTTGCGCGGCAGGCGGATTTCGTCTTTCAGGGACTTCTCGGTCTTGGTTTCGATTTCCGTGTCGCCTGCGGCCGGGGCGATCTGGGTTACGTCTTCCGGCTGGGCGGAGGTTGCCGCCGTGTCGGCCGGTTTTTCGTTACGCGTCTGGTAGGATTTGGAACCTTTGGTCAGTTCGGCAGCGAAAGCCGGGGCGGCGACGGCAACAAGAGAAACAGCAATAAGCATTTGTCTGGCAATGAATTTCATAGAGGGCGTCCTTTCAATTGTGCAAATAAATTGCGGGCTTTATAACGGATCAAACGCGGGATTGCAAGAATTATGGTAATATTTCCGGAATTCCTTGTCCGCCCAATTTACGCGCCGGGATTCATATCGCAAAGACACCCGGCGGCACGCCGCCGGGTTATCAACAACCTAGGCCGCCGCTTCCTCGGCGGGTTTGGTTTTCCCGCGTTTGGTCAGAAGTTTGTTAAGCGCATGGACATAGGCGCGTGCCGAAGCGACCAGCGTGTCCGCATCCGCGCCCTGCCCGTTCACCGTTTTGCCGCCTTCTTCCAGACGCACGGTGACTTCCGCCTGCGCATCCGTCCCGCCCGTAACTGCGTGCACCTGATAGAGTTGCAGGCCCGCATCTTCATGCGGGATGATCGCGCGGATCGCCTTGAAGATGGCATCCACCGGACCGTTGCCGTCCACCTTGGCGGATTTGACCTCGCCGTTGACGGTAAGTTCCAGTTCCGCCGTCTGCGGCCCTGTCGTCCCGGCCACGACCTGCAGCGACAGGAAGCGGATGGCATCGTCCTGCGCACCAACTTCGTCCTCGATCAACGCGATGATATCGTCGTCGAACACCTGCTTCTTCTTGTCGGCAAGATCCTTGAACCGCTTGAACAGGTCGTTCAACGCATTGTCGCCCAGCTCATACCCCAGTTCGGCCACGCGGGATTTGAGCGCGTGACGCCCCGAATGTTTGCC
>JBDHTU010000150.1:0-4560 GCA_039808805.1 Micavibrio sp. | reverse complement strand
CAGCCCGGAATATGGAATCAGAATCTGTGGAAGACTCCGCAAAATGACTCGGATTCGTACGCGGGCGCACTAGAGTCTGAATCAATTCATTAGAAATGTCAGGAGTAAGAAAAATGGCAAACGCCGCAAGCACCAACGACCTCGAAAAAGGCAATTCCCCCCTTCTGCAGGAGCGTCATGTCTACAAACCGTTCCTCTACCCGTGGTGCTATGAAGCGTGGCTGACGCAGCAGCGCATCCACTGGATCCCCGAGGAAGTGCCGCTAGCCGAGGACGTCCGCGACTGGAAGAAGAACCTCACGGATTCCGAACGCAACCTGATGACGCAGATTTTCCGCTTCTTCACGCAGTCCGACGTGGAAGTAAACAACTGCTACATGAAACATTACAGCCAGGTGTTCGGCCCCGTCGAAGTGCAGATGATGCTCTCCGCCTTCTCCAACATCGAAACCGTGCACATCGCCGCCTACTCGCACCTGCTGGATACGATCGGCATGCCGGAGATCGAATACTCCGCCTTCCTGAACTACAAGGAAATGAAGGACAAGTTCGATTACATGCAGAACGCATCGATGAGCAGCCGCCGCGACATCGCCAAGACGATGGCGATGTTCGGTGCCTTCACCGAAGGCCTGCAGCTGTTCGCGTCGTTCGCCATCCTGATGAACTTCCCGCGCTTCAACAAGATGAAAGGCATGGGCCAGATCATCACGTGGTCGGTCCGTGATGAAACACTCCACTGCCTGTCCATGATCAAGCTGTTCAATTCCTTCGTGAATGAAAACCAGGATATCTGGGACAAGGAATTGCAGGACGAAATCACCGATTGCTGCCGCACCATCGTCGGGTTCGAGGACGCGTTCATCGACCTCGCGTTCGGCCAGGGCGAAGTGCAGGGGCTGACACCGCAGGAAGTGAAAAACTACATCCGCTATATCGGCGACCGCCGTTTGCAGCAGCTCAACCTCGAACCGATCTTCGGTATAGAGAAAAACCCGCTGCCGTGGATGGACGAGATGCTGAACGGCGCAGAGCACGTCAACTTCTTCGAAAACCGCGCGACGGAATACTCCCGCGCTTCCACCGGCGGCACGTGGGAGGAAGTCTTCTCCGAAGGCGTGTTCTCCGGCACGTACGGCAAGAAGATCGGCGGGACCGGCGACGAAGAAGGCACGCTCGCGGCAGAGTAAGCCTGTTATACCGTTCAAGCAAAAGCCCGCTGGATAAGCGGGCTTTTTTATTGGCCGGATGTTGCAAAAGGCGGGCGGATTTTTATGATGTCCCCACAATCTGTGTAACGTTTAAAACCAAGGGGAACTTTATGAAGAAATTTGCATATCTTGCGCTGGTACTGGCACTGACGGGATGTTCGGGCATCTCGGCCTCCGGCGGTGCCAAGGCGCCGGAAAAAAACACGGGCTTTCTCGGCTCCACCAAAAGCGATCTGCAGGTAGAGACCGCCAAGGCCTTTGCCGGGAAAAAAGACGTGGTGATCGGCGCGTTCCGCGTTGGATTCGTCACGTACAACAAGGTCAGCCATTCAACGGGAACGTCCTTCCTGTCCGCACCGGGGTCCGCAGGACGCGCTTCTGCCAAGAGCACGCTGGTCGGCGTCGACCAGGCGACGATGCAGAAAATCACCGAGGCGGCCTATACGGATTTTGTCTCGAAACTGAAAGCCAACGGATACAACGTCGTCGACAGGTCGAAGCTCGCGGCCCTGCCGGAGTTCAAGAAAATGTCCACGGAAAAAGCCCCGTATGAAACGGACGAGAACGGCATGGACCTGACCTATTTCACGCCGGCGGGCATGCCGATGAAAGGCTCGGGATTCGGCTTCTCGCATCCGATGACCGCCATGGCCGCGTCCGCCGAAAAGCTGGGCGTTCCGGTCCTCGATGTGGACTATAAACTGAACTTCGCCAACGGCAGCGGCGCGGGGTGGAGCGTGGCGACGGTCGAAGTCGGCCAAGGCATTTCCATCCCGCCGGGCAGCGGCGTAACGTTGTATGGCGGGCAGATGGGGACGTTCAGCAACAATGTCGGCTCGGTCAAGCTGGGCCAGCCGGTCTATTCGACGCAAGCCTTCGCCACGATCGAGGACACGACAACCAACGCCGATATCGCATTGCAAACGGCCACCAACGTCGTTGGCCATCTTCTGGGCAGCGGCGGCAGCGCGGCCAAGGCCTTCAATTTTCACGCGGACCCTGTAAAATACACGGGCGTCTCGAAAAAAGTGCTCTCCGACGCCAATGCCAAGCTGATCGGCGGCATGAAGGCCAATCGTTAACGGCGCTTCCCCTTTCTATCGAATACGTAAAAAACCCGCTTCCTTCCGAGGCGGGTTTTTTGTAGGGTGCGGCCATGAATTTGTACCTGCGGCTTTTTTACATGCTGATCGCCTCGTTCTTCAAACCGCGCATCGCCCATGCGCTGGAAGAAACGTCGCTGAATTTCTGCGTGCTGCCAAGCGACCTCGACCTCAACGGCCACATGAACAACGGGCGGTACCTGACCCTGATGGATATCGGCCGGATGGATTTCGTCATGCGGTTCGGCATGGCGGGATACGTGATCAGGAACGGATATATCCCCGTCCTGTCCAGCGCGAGCATGCGCTACCGCCTGCCGCTCCTCCCCTTCCAGAAATACCGCCTGACCACCCGCATCGCGGCATGGGACGACCGGTGGGCGTTCATGGAGCACCGATTCATCATCGTCGGCGGCAAGAAGGACGGCGCGGTCGCGGCCATCGGTCTTGTCAAAGGCGGATTCTTCAACAAAGCGACGCGTGCGACCGTATCCACCCGCGCAGTGATGAAGGCGCTCGGCATCGACGAGGAAAGCCCCGCCCTGCCACCCTATATGGCGCGGTGGCAGGAAGCCGAAGACGCGCTGCGCGAAGACATGAAAAACGCAGCGTAAGTCCGACCTGCCCGAAAGCGCGCTTCCAGAGAAGCCTGATTTCAGCTATAAAGTTGGCATGAAACATCTTTGCTTGCTCCTTGCCGTTCTTTTCCTGGCCGTCTCCCCTACGCTGGCGGAGCCGCCCAAAACCGTGATCGAGGATCAGGGTGAGGAGAAGATTTCGAATCTTGGGACCGTTTTCTTTCAGGAATACCACGATCCGGGATGGCTGCGTCTGAAAGATAAAAGTGGTCACACCTTTGATGCAAATTTTCATTATGTCACCATATCTCCAGAGACTATTGAGATGTGGGAGAAAGGTGAAGCGTTTGAATTACAAATACGCCCCGATAGCGGGACGGGCATCTTGCGGCATCAGAACAAAAAATTCTACAAATTGTATTTCAACCAAAAAGACCATCCTATCGATCGTCTTTTGCAGGATTGTAAAAAAATCAGTAAATCCTATCACGATGCATGCTACGCAGACGCCGGACAGCTGTGGAAAACGGAACAGAACTATATTCTGGACCACTCCCATGCCGACGAGTACACACAGTATGCAGCAAGCACCCAGCAAAGCTGGGAAGAGTATAAAAAGAGTATCATGGATGCTTACAGTCCAAAACGAACATTACAAGACGGCAGACTTTATGAAACATATGCTTGGATTCTACTCGCCCGCCTTGAAAGAGACCGTTATTTTCATTTGTATGGCTTATTTTATCTAAGCAATTCTTACGATAGTAACTATTGATGATCGCTTCCTGCTTTTTTGAAAAGATCTTCAATGTCCTTGCTTCTTTCACCCACTTCAGGCCGTCCCGATTCCTTTGCCGCTTTTTTCCAATCTTTATTGTTTACCGCTTTATAAAACTCTGTCCATTCTTTTGGCGGCAAGCCAGTGTTAAACTGTAGATCAAGCAAGGCCTTCTTGGCTTCCAGCGGAAATTGATCGAAATCTTTAAAACGATTTTTCAAAATCCCGACATGCTCGAAAAGATTGGAGATGGCTAGCGCCTTCATATCTTCATCGGAAATACGGATGTCATCGAATCCATTTTTTTCGCTTGGCTTATAATATTCTGCTTTATATCCCCCTGCTTTGCTCTCCTTAAGTTTTTTAAAAGCCTGACTGATTTCTTCCGGTGTCGCGGGTCGGGGTTCTTTTCCTTTTTCATACTTAACGAAGGGCAGATTTTGTGCCTCTTCCTCATTTTTCAGCATGCGCCCGATACCTACCGTGATATTTCCTTTCGAATCTTTGTAAAGATGACTGATCGGCGCTTCATACGTTTTATACTCTTCTGCCAAAGTATCGTTTGGAATATCTTTTATGATCTCCGGCTTGCGGGGCGGAAAAGGCACCTCTTTTTTCTCTTCGGCGGGTTTTTGCGCGGACGATGAAGGGGTTTGCGCGGCTTCCTGTTTTTTCTTCAACTGAGCCGCCATGGCGGTGATCGTTTCACCGCCGGGTTCGAGATAGCCGTCTACCTTCAGGTCGTTATCTTTCTGAAAAGTGCGGATATCGTCATCCATCTGCTGCGTTATCATACCGAGGGGGCGGCCCTCGGGGTCCGTTTCGCGGTTCGCTTCTGTGCGCTCCGTTAAAATATCCAGCATGTTTCTAACGGTCCGAACATCTTCATC
>JBDHTU010000149.1:0-4567 GCA_039808805.1 Micavibrio sp. | reverse complement strand
CTAGGATTGTGACGACATCATCATCCTAAGACATGAACGGGTTGGACCAGAACGGTTCAACCCGTTTTTTTACAGCCTTGTTGCAGCGAGCTTCAAACCGAGCGCGATGAACAATCCACCGCACCATGTGGTCCCGCAGCGCGCAGGAATACGAAATGAAAATCAACTCCGGCGACCTATCGCGATTGCCGAAGTCCTGCGCGACCTGAAACGCTCGAATGACGAGAGCGAGCAATCCTACTTCGAACCCCAGATCTATCAATCCGCGCTCGAGCGCCTCGCCCGCAAAGTTGCGGCTGTCGAGAAGATCGAGGAAAGCAAGGCCACCGCCAAGCTGGAAAAACTGATGGGCACCAAAGGCGCGAAACCTGAAATCGTCGCCGAAGGCACGAAAAAAGCCGCTTAGTTTTAAACGACATCACAACACTTATCGAGGGCGGGCGAACCGGATGGTTTCCCCGCCCTTTTCTTTTCATCTTTTGTAAAAGTCGAATGCTCGCCCGTAATATGCCGGATTATTTTTCGATAATGGTGTACACCACCGAATAAACATCCCCCAGCCCTTGATAATCACGCCCGCAAAAAACAGGATGGCCGTCAAAAATATTCGCGCAACCTGTCGATATGGACGAAAAATAATAAGGGTTTGAACCGCTAATTCGCATATCAGGTGCGGCGTTTGGAACATTGCATGGTGCCGAACCATTTACCGAATAATTCACCCCGAGTTTTCTGTTAATCTCCAGACAAACTTCCGGCTTCACATCAAAAAGCGTAATAAAAGATTCAGGCTCATCGCTTCCAATTCTTGGAATATTTACATCAATACCACCATGGGTAGAAATCCACGCATGGGTGTTCAGTTGCGGATACGAAGATAGAACAGGACTGTTTTGAAACACTTCCTCCGGTATTTCCTGAAAAGACAGGCCGCCGCCATTTGGATGAAAAATCATCTTCTTCACCTCATCCGGAGCAATATTATGCAAATCCCCCCAGCTATTGCCGCCAAGATCTGGGCTGTCCGGATAAAAAGCCATATACGCCATAACATCTTCGATCGCATATCCACCAATAACCATACGTAAGGCGGCTGTTTTGATCGCTAGGGCGAAACTAAGGATTTGCGCTGCCTGAAGCCGTGCTTTTTCATTGCTGATAGATCCCGCGCCGCTGCGGCTCGACTGAGCGACAACATAGGATAACGCGGCAAAAAGCGCGACCGCGATCAGAATCAGGAAAAGAACGTTACCGCTGCGATGATTACGCATTTTAATTTAAAACATTGGTAATAAAAATAAAAAATTTGAAACAAGGCAGACTAACATCGTTTTTTAATCGGAGATACAAAGAATTACCAACACAGGTACAAAGCAAATCTACTTCACTCTCATTTTTTCCGAACCATTAGGTTGCTGGTTGGTTGACCTCATGTAACCAAAGGAGGACATCATGCTGAAAGATTCAACCGTTGTTACCAACCTGCCGGTAAAAGACATTGTCACGCGGCGCGTGAATTTTATGAAGACAGCTCGGCTTTGACGTCGTCGATGTCTTGGCGCAATTCGACTTCCTCATACACTGATTTTTCCACAGGCACGGCGGGGAAAGCCTGTGCATATCTTTGTATATAAGTCATTTCTAACCCTTTCATGAAAATGCGACTCTGCGTACGATTGTTTCAAGACTTACGGGAAGTTCAATTCCCGCCTTGTCCCGGTGTGTGAGCGTTCGTTTTTCAACCGTTGTTTTCCAAACGGAGACAATCCGCCGTGTGCATGAATTTGCCGGACATCCGCTTTACGTCGCTTGGCGCCCCGCGCCTTGTGTGGGCGATTTCCTCAGTTCATGGTGAGCTGGAAAAACTATACGCCATACACGACGCCATTCTGGAAAGGCTGCAGGCCGGCGACCGGATTTTGTATTTGGGGAACGTCACAGGGTACGGGATCAAATCCCGCGAGACCGTGGACGAAATACTCACCTTCCGCCGGCTTGCGCTTTCTTTACCGGGCATGAAACCATCCGACATCATTTATCTGCGCGGGCGTCAGGAAGATATGTGGCAGCGTCTGCTCCAGCTGCAATTCACGCAAAAGCCGGAACAGGAATTGACCGCGATGCTGGAACAAGGCCTTGCCGCAACCTTAGAAAGCTATGACATCGCTGCACACGATGGCATGCGCGCCTGCAAAGAGGGTGTCTTCTCCATCAGCCGCTGGACCGGCGCCATCCGCGAAAAACTCCGCCGCAATCCGGCCCATGATATTTTCTTAACCCAGCACCGCCGCGCCGCTTACACGGCCGAAAGCGCCCGGAATCGCCTGCTTTTCGTCAATGCGGGCCTCAATCCGCAGCGAAAATTGGAAGACCAGGGCGATACACTCTGGGCGGCGGGGGAAGATTTCTATGACATCACACAGGCGTACGCGCCTTTCGATAAAATCATACGTGGGTATGATCCAACCCATGCGGGCGTACGTATAAATTGCGTAACGGCGTCTATCGACGGCGGTGCCGGGTTCGGCGGCGCGCTTGTTTGCGCAGGCGTGGATGCCCGCGGGCAGATCCGCGAACTTTTACAAGCCTAAATCATTGGTCTTACATGCAGTAAGAATTTCAGGGCGCTTTGAAATTACCCTGAAAGCGTCACAATCTGCGCACAATTCAGGCGGCAAAATAATGGGGAACGGGACTGATCCAGTCCTCTCCGCCGCCCGTATCAGTTTTGTGACAAACGCGTCACGCCAAGGAAAGTGAGACAAAATGGCCCACATTGATGATCCTCAGACACAGCGCGCAAACCTCAGCTATATCCGCGCTTCGATGAATGAGCCGCTTCTGGAAAAAGAACACGAACTCGACCTTGCCCGCCGCTGGCGCGACAAGGAAGATGAAAAAGCACTGCACGAACTCGTACGTTCCTACACGCGCCTCGTGGTTGCCGCTGCGGCCAAATTCCGCAACTACGGCCTGCCGATGGGCGATCTTATCCAGGAAGGCAATATCGGCCTGATGCAGGCCGCGAACAGGTTTGAACCCGAACGCGATGTCCGTTTCTCCACCTACGCCAACTGGTGGATCCGCTCTGCCATGCAGGATTACATCCTGCGCAACTGGTCCATCGTCCGTACCGGGACGACCGCCGCGCAGAAATCCCTGTTCTTCAACCTGCGCCGCCTGCGCGCGAAGATCGAACGCACCAACGGCACCGAGGGCCTTGGCGTCGAAGGCCGCGCCCAGATCGCCAGGGAGTTGCAGGTCAACGTCAAGGATGTGGAGGAAATGGAAGGCCGCCTCTCCGGCTCCGACAATTCGCTCAATGCGCTGGTCGGGGAAGACGGCGATGAGGAATGGCAAAGTTTCCTCAAGGATGACCGTCCAAACCCGGAAGACATCGTGATCGGCATGCGCGATTCCAAAACCCGTTCCCGCTGGCTGGAAGAAGCGCTCGGCACGCTGTCCGACCGCGAACGCAAGATCATCCGCGACCGCCACCTGCAATATGACACGGTGACACTGGAAGATCTGGGCAACGAACTGGGCGTATCCAAAGAACGTGTGCGCCAGTTGGAAGCCCGCGCGATGGAAAAACTCAAAGCGAGCATGACCGGCAAGATCAGCAAGGTGGACGATTTGTTTGCGCAGATGTAATCCAAGCGCGCTTAACGCAGTGAATTTTGAAAAAAAGGCCGGCTCCCCGGCCTTTTTTGTTGGTTAAATTTCGGAACCCATCCCTGCCTCATCTGTTGGAAAGGCGCAATTCCAACCAACCAAGGAGACACGTACCATGACCATTGCAAAAACCCTTTTAATGACGGCCGCCGTTGCCGTTTTGAGCACCGCCGCCATCGCCGCCGAAGGTTCTTCCAACACGGACGGCACGCACAACGCGAATAACACACAGACGGACACCAACATGGGCGTAAACGCCAATAAGGATGTCAGCAACGATGCCGCCGCAGATATCAACGCCAACGCCAGCACCGAAGCGGAAATGTCCGACACGTCGAACGACGTCAACACCAGCACGGATATAAACACCACGGCTGGCGCCGCTGATCCGTCCACGCAAGCCGGCGCAAGCACGTCCGCTTCCGTCAACATGGACCGCGATACGATTAAAAGCGTTCAGACCAGCCTGAAAAAAGAAGGCCATGCTGTTTCTACGGATGGCGTCTGGGGACCGCGCACGGCCTCTGCGCTGCGTGACTTCCAATCCGCCAATGGTTTGCCGGTGACCGGTACGCTGAACAGCGAAACGATGGCTGCCCTGGATCTCAGCACCAGCCAGTAATATAAATATTCTGTTTTGCAGGAAGACCGGCGGGCGCTATGTCCGCCGGTTTTTTTATGCGGCGATCACGCTGTCCAGATCTTCTTTGGATATATCGTCAAAGCTGCGATAATCGGAGGTCAGCTCTTCACCCTTTTTGATATCGCGTGATGCCGCTTCGGCCATGCTGTCCGCATTGGGCCAGTTGACGACGTTCGGGTCGTCCGAATGGTTGGTATAACGCCCGTTGTCGCCGCAGATCCAGATCTTCCCGTTCTCCCACCACGCATA
>JBDHTU010000148.1:0-4591 GCA_039808805.1 Micavibrio sp. | reverse complement strand
TCCAGCTTGATCTTGCCGATGTCGAGCCGAGCATCGCAGGGCCGAAACGCCCGCAGGACCGTGTCCTCCTCTCGAACTCTGCAAGCGATTTCAAAAAATACCTGTCGGAATCCCTCGGCGCTGTTGCCATGAGTCCCGAAGAAGCGCAAATGATCGCGGAGAAGCCGATCTCCACCGACCGCGCCGAAAAATATGACACAACGCATGCCGTGAAAGTGGAAGGGGCGGATTACTGCCTCGAACATGGCGATGTTGTGATTGCGGCGATCACGTCCTGCACCAACACGTCGAACCCGTCGGTCATGGTGGCCGCGGGGCTCGTCGCCAAGAAGGCGCATGAGCTGGGCCTGACGCGCAAGCCGTGGGTCAAAACCTCGCTCGCGCCGGGATCGCAGGTCGTCACCGATTACCTTGAAAAGGCCGACTTGCAAAAACATCTCGACGCCATCGGGTTCAATCTCGTCGGCTACGGCTGCACCACCTGCATCGGCAATTCCGGCCCGCTGCCGGAACCGATCGCCAACGCCGTGACGGCGGGCGACCTCACGGTGGCTGGCGTTCTGTCCGGCAACCGCAACTTCGAAGGCCGCATCAACCCGCATGTGAAGGCGAACTATCTGGCCTCTCCGCCGCTGGTCGTGGCTTACGCCATCGCGGGTTCGATGAAGGTCAACCTGTTTACCGATCCGCTCGGCAAGGACAAGAACGGCAACGACGTTTTCCTGAAAGACATCTGGCCGACGAACAAGGAAGTCACCGATATGGTGGCGAAATGCCTGACGCCGGAAATGTTCAAATCCCGCTATTCCAACGTGTTCCTGGGTCCGAAAGAATGGCAGGAGATCAAGGGTGCTGCCTCTTCGGAAACCTATAACTGGGATAAATCTTCCACCTATGTTCAAAACCCGCCCTATTTCGAAGGCATGTCGCGCAAGGCCGGAACGACCGTTTCCAACGTCAAGGGCGCAAAACTGATGGCGCTGTTCGGCGATTCCATCACGACGGATCACATCTCGCCTGCCGGGTCGATCAAGAAAGATTCCCCGGCTGGAAAATACCTGATGGAGAATGGCGTTGCTCCGATTGACTTCAACTCCTACGGCTCGCGCCGCGGAAACCACGAAGTCATGATGCGCGGCACCTTCGCCAACATCCGGATCAAGAACGAACTGCTCGGCGGCAAGGAGGGCGGATTCACCAAATACAAAGGCATTGAGATGCCGATCTACGACGCCTGCATGAAATATCAGGAAGAGGGCACGCCGCTGGTCGTGATCGCAGGCAAGGAATACGGCACGGGGTCAAGCCGCGACTGGGCTGCGAAAGGCACGACGCTGCTCGGCGTCAAGGCCGTGATCGCGGAAAGCTTCGAGCGTATCCACAGATCGAACCTCGTCGGCATGGGCGTCGTCCCGCTGGTCTTCAAGAACGGCATGACGCGCGCGGATTTGAAACTCGACGGCTCCGAAACGTTCGATGTCACGGGCCTCGAAGGCGACCTGAAACCGCTTCAGGACGTGACGCTCACCATCACCCGCGCCGACGGCAAGAAAGAGGATATCCAGCTTCTTTGCCGCATCGACACGTATGACGAACTGGAATATATGAAGAACGGCGGCATTCTGCACTACGTCCTGCGCGATCTGGTTTCGGCCAAATCCGCCGCGGCGTAATGGTGGAAAGGCAATATTCTAAAAAATATCTACATCGGGAGCGCGGTTTTTACCGTGCTCCCGATGGCGCGTTGTTCGCGAAAAGATTTTCAAGATTTTATGAAATACCGCCGCACTGCGAAAAGCGGTTTCGCCGTGAAAATACCGTCTTGCACATAGTGTTCGGATTGTTAGTCATCATAGAACTCGTTGGAGATGTTTCGGACGCGCACCCTTTTACGATAGTGGCAATAGGCTTGCTTGCGATCGTAATATTGCTTTGCGGCACGTTGTATACGCTACGGGGGCTTTCTGCTGTGAAAGTCGATACGTAGCAAGTGTATCCATGGCAAAAGCTACGTCACCCAATCCCGGGCGTTCAGTTCGCCGCTGGCCATCTTGGCCTCGATCTGGGGTTTCAGGATTTTCATCGCGAATTCTTCCGCTTCGCGCACCATTTGCGGGAAATCGGGCCGGTCGGGACGGTACTGCACCACGTACTTTCGCTCCAGCCCCTCGATTGCGTTCGAAAGGTTGGTCAGGCGTTCCGTTCCGCGCTTGCCCTTGCGGTCTTCGTCAGAGTATTTTTCGATCAGTCCCACGGCGCGCTTGCGGTTGATCATGCCGACGCTGAAAGCCAATTGCACGCCTTCCAAAAAGGCGGCGGATACGGTCAGGATCGTCGGGATGCGCACGACGTCGCCGTTCTTGCTCTTCTTCACCGTATAATTGAACGTTGTTTTGCGGTTGGCGCCGCGCAGGATAACGCCGCACTTGGCTTCGTCCTGCTTGATGGACAGGATCAGCGCGATGTTTGAATCGTGCTCGATCTTCATCGCCTTGCCGGCGGTCTGGAACGCTTTTTCGGCAAAGGCGACGGAATCGCCATAGCTCTGTCCGCTGGCCGCGTCGCATTTTTCGATGATGTCGAGGAAGGGATGGCGCGCGCCGTCTTCGAACACGACATGCCCCTTGTAATAGATCGCGCACCAGATGTCCGCGTTCCAGTCTTTTTCATAGCCCTTGATGACGTCGCGCCAGAGATTGTCCCACCGGAACGCCATCACGCGCTTCATCATTGCGCCGCGCTCGGCATATTCCTTGGCGATGGCGGCGCACAGGCGGGTGCAGCTGTGCATATTCTGCGCGCGCACGACATAGGTCTCCGCCTCTTCCAGATCGCTGGTCAGCGGCAGCACCATCCGGTTGCTGAGCGCGGTCACAGGCGGCATATCCGAAAGATCGCCCGCCGGATCGCGGAGGACGAATTTTTCGCGCAGCAGGGTGCATTTGAATTCAGAAGCCATGGCACCATTCTACCATAAGCTTCCAAGTGTTTGAATTGTTATTAGTTTTTCAGATTGCCGGAGCGGGGGCGAACGGGCGCTCGCTGAACGACAGGCCGAACAGGCCGTACGGGCGCGGCGCTTCGATCCCGCGCGTGAAATCCTCGGTCAGGCTGCGCCTTGCGCCGTTGCTTTTCGCGGCAGGCTTTGCAAAGCGGTCCTCATACACGGCGGACGCGGCTTCGCACGCCTCCCACGCGGCGTCGAAAACAGATCCGAATGCCAGGCCCGTAAAGGCCTGGGCCAAGGCCATGCCGAACAGGCTGTCGCTGTTGGTCTGGGATTTGGTTGAGGGTCTTACGGGGCTGGTCATCGGATTGTTTTCTCCTGATGTCCAGACTAACCGCAGGCGCTAAACACGCCCTTAACTATGCATAAAATTCGAAATGATTGTCTGGCGATGAGACGGTAAAGAAACGCTTAAGAAAACAACGCGTCGATCTCGTCCTGCGTGCTGCCGCTCCTGGTGGCCTGTTTGGCCGAAGCGTTCGCCGCCGCTTTCAGGCTGGCCGCGCCGACGCCCATGTCTTCCAGGGCGCCGCTGATCCGGTCTTCGATATCGCCGATGCTTTCCAGGGTCTTGCGGATACGCTGTCCGGCAATGTCCTGGAAGGAGCAGGCGAGCATGATGTTTTGCACGCCGTCGCGCAGTTCGTTCAAAAGCATGTCGCGGCCCCCGGCTGTTTCCAGCACGCTCATATCTTCAGGATAGAGGAAGGTATTCATCCGGTCGCAATTGTCGAGGATGGTGTTGGCCGCCTTGGCGGTTTCGGCAATCACGGCCTCCAGTTCGACGCCCGTGTTGGCGGGGGTAGAACCGTCGCCCTGAAAAGAAATGGAATTGACGATGCCCAGAATTTCACCGAAACGCCTGGCCATACCGTCTTCGGACATGTCGATCTGTTGCGACGTTGCGTTGATTTCCATGGAAATTTCGTCGAAACGGCGCTTGATAAAGGTTTCCATCGTGCTGATCTGCGTCAGAAGCTCGGCCATGTTGTGCGCGACGAAAGAAATCTCCGTGTTGCTTTCTGCGGCCTGTTTTGGAAGCGGGATGGTGTTGTCCACGGTTGAGCCTTCTGGTGCCTCGTCTGAAAAATCCTTATTCATCCTAGCCGGAATTGGTTAAGAAAATCATACCCCGCGCTTGCGGTAAAGCTTAACCCGATTTGAGCAACTTCATGATTTATAAACCAATTTTCTGCATAGTGATTTGTGTGAAGCTGCATGCTTCGCGTATTATTATAGTGGGGGCTAGGGGCATATGCCACGGGAAGACAGACGTATATTTTTTGACTATGAAGAAACGTTCAAGGCGATCTATTCGCTTTGCGCGCAAAAAGGTCTGCCGAAACCCTCCGGCGGCGTCATCACCCGCGTCGAACAAAACATGGAAAATCCGCTGGAACTGGACCTTATCCTTGAAAGCGGCAGAATCGGTACGCCCGAAGTCGTTCGGTATACCAAGGATTTTGTCGTGGCCGCACTGATGATCATGTGCCGCAATCTCGGCATTCCTTTGCCCAAGGGGGCGAACAAGACGCTGGAAATCATCAAGGACAAGATCGTCCTGCGCGTCCAGATGCTGCGCTA
>JBDHTU010000147.1:0-4604 GCA_039808805.1 Micavibrio sp. | reverse complement strand
CCCGCCGTTGAGCCAACTTTCGCGCTCTCTCCCAAAAAACCTCTCGATCCCTCCGATTCCGAAATCTCCCGGAATGCCCGTTCCCGCTCCGCGCGCCTGCGCGGCGCCATCCGCAAAAGAGGGAATGCATGAAGATCTTCCGCATTTCCAATTTCCTGTTTCTCGGGCTTGCCGTGACGTTCGGTATCCTTCTGTTCTGGACGTCGCAGGCGGTGCAGAAGAAAGAGGACATGCTCAAAGAGGCGCGCCAGCAACTGATGCAGGAACAGGAAACGGTGCGCGTTCTCGGCGTTGAATGGGATTACCTGAACCGCCCGCAACGGCTGGAAGAACTTGCGACGGGACAACTCGGCATGGTCCTGCCTTCGGCGGGCGAAGTCGTGCGGTCAGTGAGCGAAATTCCGGAACCTATCATTGTGAACACCGATCCTGACTATTTCGATGAAGGTATCGCTCAGAACGTGTCGATGGAGCCGCCGAAGCCGCAGGCCCGCCCTGCGCCCGTGGTCGCGCCCAAAAAAGAAACCGTCACGCCCTCCAGCGCGGAAAAGCAAAGCTTCGACCGCCTGATCCAAAGCCTTGATGCGGAGGGCGGGCAATGAGTTTCTTCAACCGCGCCAGCATCGAATTTACGGGACAAAAAGGCTCCGCACTGGACAAGGCGCGCGGCCGCCTGATGCTGCTCAGCCTGTTCTTTGTCGTCGCCTATATCATCGTTGCGGGCCGCATTGTCGATCTCACGCTGATTCAGGGCGAGATGCAAAAAGGCGATGAAGAGTCGGTATCCTATCTGGAAGAAGAACCGCTGCCGGAGGAAAAAATCAGCCGCGCCGATATCCTTGACCGCAACGGCGTCATCCTCGCGCGCTCGCTCAAAACCTCTTCCCTCTATGCGGACCCGAAATATATCGACGATCCGGAACAGGTTGCCAAAGACCTCGTCAAGATTTTCCCGGAACTGTCCTATGGCGACACGCTGCAAAAACTGCAAAGCAATCGCCGTTTCGTCTGGATCAAGCGCAACATGACGCCGGACGACCAGTATAAAATCCTGTATCTCGGCCATCCCGGACTGTCGTTTCAGGATGAGCATAAACGCATCTATCCGCAAGGATCGCTCGTTGCGCACCTTGTGGGCTATACGTCCGTGGACGATCACGGCCTTGCAGGGCTTGAGGCCAGTTTTGACAAGCTTCTGCTCGGAAGCCGCGAACCGCTTTTGACCACCATCGACGTGCGTATCCAGCACGCGCTGCGCCGCGAAACCTACAACGCCATGAAAAAATTCAGCGGCATCGCCGGCGCCGGCATGGTGATGAATGTGAATACGGGGGAAGTTCTGGCCGCCGTCTCCCTGCCGGATTTCGACCCGCAGAAAGTGAATGAAAAAGACAAGGACGCACTGTTCAACCGCCTGTCTCTGGGCGTGTTCGAGCCCGGTTCCACCTTCAAGATTTTTACCACCGCCGCCGCCATCGAAAACGCCGGGGCAGGGATGGGGCAGACCTATGATGCGCGCGATCCCATCAAGATCGGACGTTTCAAGATCAGCGATTATCACGCCGAGCGCCGCGTCCTGACGCTGCCCGAGGTATTCATGCATTCGTCCAACATCGGTTCCGTCAAAATGGCGCAGTCGGTCGGCACGGATGAATACCGGGCTTTCCTGTCCGACCTCGGCCTGTTTTCAAAGCCTGAGATAGAACTGCCCGAAGTCGGCGCGCCGCTCATCCCCAAACCGTGGAAAGAAATCAACACCATGACCGCCTCGTTCGGCCATGGTATTGCGGTCTCCCCGCTGCAACTGGTCGTCGGTGCGTCCTCCATCATGAACGGCGGCATCCTCGTGCGGCCCACGCTGGTGATGGATAAAACCGCGCGCGGCGAAAATTCGGACAGCGCCGTGCGCGTCGTTTCCGAAAAAACCGCGCACCGCATGCGCCAGTTAATGCGCCTCGTCGTCACCGGCGGCACGGGCGGAAAGGCGGACGTGCCCGGCTACAATGTCGGCGGCAAAACGGGAACTGCGGACAAGAACGAGGGCGGCAGGTACGACCACAACAAGCGCCGCTCTTCTTTCCTTGCGTTCTTCCCGTCGGAAAACCCGCGCTACGCCGTCTATGTGATGGTGGATGAACCCAAGGGGACGAAGGAATCCTATGGCTATGCCACCGCAGGGTGGGTCGCGGCGCCTGCTGTCAAACGCATTATCGAATCCATCGTTTCGATCGAAGGATTGAAACCGCAGGATTCGGACGAGCTTGGCCATACGCTCGACGCCTATGTCAAAACCAAGGAACAGATCGCGAAGGAGAAGCAGCTTGCATCTTTCAAAGCTGATTGACGCCCCGCGCGATGCGGAGGTCGAGGGCCTGACGGCGGACAGCCGGCAGGTGCGCAAGAATTACCTGTTCGCGGCGCTTCCCGGCGCAAAGGAACACGGCGCGAAATATATCCAGGACGCGCTGATGCACGGTGCAAGCGCGATCCTGGCGGAGCCGGGCACGAAGTTGCCCGAAGGCGCAAACGCCGTCCTCATCGAAGACGAAAATCCGCGCCTGCGCCTCTCGCGCATGGCCGCGCAGTTTTACGACATGCAGCCGCGCGTGATCGTTGCCGTGACGGGCACCAGCGGCAAGACATCGACCGTGACCTTCACACAGCAATTGTGGGAGCTGTACGGCATCGAAAAAAGCGTCTCGCTCGGCACGCTCGGCATCCATGGCGCGGGGTATAAGAAATCCGGCGCGCTGACGACGCCGGATACGGTTTCCCTGCATGCGGCGCTTGCGGACATGGCGGCGGCTGATGTCACGCATCTTGCCATGGAGGCGTCAAGCCACGGGCTGGATCAATACCGCCTGCACGGGGTTCAGGTGACGGCGGGTGGCTATACCAACCTCTCGCGCGACCACCTGGATTATCACGCCGATATGAACGAATATTTCGCCGCAAAAATGAAATTGTTCAGCGAGGTCCTGGGCGAGCGCGGCGTTGCGGTATTGAATGCCGACGACGAATATTTCGAAAAGGTGGAGCATGTCTGCCTGAAAAATCATCACAAGGTTATTACCTACGGTGAGAAGGGCGAGCATATCCGCATTCTGGAGCGCGTGCTCGTGCCGGGCGGACAGCGGCTGAAACTTTACGTCATGGGCCATCCGTTCGAAATCACGCTGCCGCTGGTCGGGCATTTCCAGATGATGAACGCGCTCTGCGCGCTCGGCCTCGTTCTGGTCGGCGACGGGGAGCCGGAAACCGTGACGCCGCTGCTGGAAAAATTGCAGGGCGTGCCAGGAAGGCTGCAACTCGTACCCGGCCATCCGTCGGGCGCGGCCGTCTATGTCGATTACGCGCACAAACCGGCGGCGGTGGAGGCGGTGCTGAACACGCTGCGCCCGCATACCGAAGGGCGGCTTTTCTGCCTGCTCGGCTGCGGCGGCAACCGCGATGCCGGGAAGCGCCCGATCATGGGGCGCATCGCGGCGGGGCTTGCGGATGTCGTTATCGTGACGGACGACAACCCGCGCAACGAAGATGCCGCCGATATTCGCGCCGCCATCATGGAAGGCGCGCCCGATGCGCATGAAATCGCCGGGCGGCGTGAAGCTATCGAATGGGCGGTTTCCCAATTGAAAAAAGGCGATGTGCTCGTCATCGCGGGCAAGGGGCACGAGCGCGGACAGATTGTCGGTGATGTGGTCGAACCGTTCGATGACATCGAAGAAACAGAAAAATCAATAGAATTATTAGGGTAGGGGTTCAGGTATGGCGGGATCGAATACATTGTGGAGCGCGAAGGACGCAGCGGCGGCCGTCAACGGCAAGGCTGCCGGCGACTGGGCGGCAACGGGCGTGTCCATAGACTCGCGCACCGTGCAGCCCGGTGATTTGTTTATCGCGCTGACGGGTGAAAACGGCGACGGTCATGCCTATGTGGCCGATGCCATCAAAAAAGGCGCTGCGGCGGCCATCGTTTCAAAGCCGGTGGACGGCGTTCCGGAATCAAAATTACTGATCGTGCAGGATACGCTCCACGCGCTGCAGGATTTGGGAAAGGCGTCCCGCGCGCGCTCCTCCGCCACCGTTATCGGCGTGACGGGCAGCGTCGGCAAAACAGGGACGAAGGAAATGCTCGCCGCCGCCTTCGGCGCGCTGGGCCAGACGCATGCGAGCATCAAGAGCTATAACAACCACTGGGGCGTGCCTTACACGCTGTCTTCCATGCATGCGGGCGAAGATTACGGCATCTTTGAAATGGGCATGAACCATGCCGGGGAAATATCGCCGCTGTCGCGCATGGTGCGCCCGAACATCGCCATCATCACCACCATCGCCCCCGTCCATGTCGGCAATTTCGAAAACGGCATGGAAGGCATCGCCGCCGCCAAGGCGGAAATCCTCGACGGGATGGAACCGGGCGGCGCCGTTATTTTGAACCGCGACAATGAATGGTTCGATTATCTGCGCCGCGCCGCCCAGCGTGCCGAAGTGGACGTGAAAAGCTTCGGTGAGGCGGCGGACGCCGATGCGCGCCTTGTCTCCTGCCTGGAAGCGGCGAACGGATCGCGCGTGTCGGCGGACATCATGGGCGAGACGGTGGA
>JBDHTU010000146.1:0-4605 GCA_039808805.1 Micavibrio sp. | reverse complement strand
CGCACGCCGATATTGCCTGCGACCGCGCCGCCGGACCCGTTATAAACCGGTTCCACGACTTTGTTGCCGTGGGCGTCGGTATAGGTTTCTCCGTTGTTGACCATGGGTCCCTCTTTCTAACAAATTACGATACAGTGCCGTGACTGACGATCTTTACGGGGGCGTGGAGCAATATCTCCCTGCCGCCGTGGCCGCGGCCCATCAGGCGGGCCTTGGTCATTTTCTCCACATCCTTGCCGATGACATTCTTCGGCAAATCCCCGATATGGTGATACGCGGACTGGAATATAATACCTATGCTGCGATGCATCAAGTCCACAAGAACGGTTTCCGACCGGATAAAAGACGGATCTTCGTCAAAATTGATCTGAAGCAGGCCGTGATCGACCTGAACGCCGGCTTTAACCGATTGATTTTCTGAAATAATTGACATCCCCTTATGTCCTCCTTGCACTGCAATAAGTCTAACATCCGGATGGTTAGCGAAGTTCTAACGGGCCTGAAAAGATTTATTGCGGTGCACAATAAGCAAAATCCCTTGAAAGCCGCCCTTTTCCTTGCCTTCGGCCCCGCTGGAAAGATATAAATAGTTAATAGAGGGATTCATAATATGTCAAAACCGCGCACCCTGTTCCAGAAGATCTGGGATGACCACGTTATCGAACGCGCCGATGACGGCACCTGCCTGATCTATATCGACCGGCACCTTGTGCATGAAGTCACCTCTCCGCAGGCGTTTGAAGGGCTGCGCACGGCTGGCCGCAAGGTCCGCCGTCCGGAAGCGACGCTGGCCGTGGTGGATCACAACGTATCCACGGGCGACCGTTCCAAGCCGACGGAAGACCCGGAATCGCGCCTCCAGCTTGCGACGCTGACCGAAAACTGCACGGAGTTCGGCGTGCGCCTGTTCGACATTTTCGACAAGCGCCAGGGCATCGTCCACGTTATCGGCCCGGAACAGGGGTTCACCCTGCCCGGCATGACGATTGTCTGCGGCGACTCTCACACCTCCACGCACGGCGCGTTCGGCTCCCTCGCGTTCGGCATCGGCACATCCGAAGTGGAACACGTGCTGGCCACGCAGACCCTGATTCAAAAACCGGCAAAGTCGATGCGCATCACGGTGGACGGGAAACTCGGCCCCGGCGTCACGGCGAAAGACATGATCCTGCATATCATCGGCCATATCGGCACGGCGGGCGGCACGGGATATGTCGTCGAATACGCGGGCGAAGCGGTCCGCGCCCTGTCCATGGAAGGCCGCATGACGATGTGCAACATGTCCATCGAAGGCGGCGCCCGCGCCGGCATGGTCGCGCCCGATGAGACCACGTTTGCCTATATCAAGGGACGCCCGATGGCGCCGAAGGAAGAATTGTGGGACAAGGCCGTTCAATACTGGAAAACACTGGCATCCGATGAAGGCGCGGTTTATGACCGCGAGGTCAACCTGCGCGCCGAAGACATTGCGCCGACCGTAACATGGGGCACAACGCCCGAAGACGTCATGCCGATCACAGGGTCGGTCCCCTCGCCGGATGATTTCACCGACGAAGGCAAAAAATCCTCCGTTGCGCGAATGCTGGATTATATGGGCCTGACCGCGGGCACAAAGATGACCGATATCAAAATCGACAAGGTTTTTATCGGGTCCTGCACCAACGCACGGATCGAGGACTTGCGCGAAGTCGCCAAAGTGGTTGGCAACAGGAAAGTGGCGGACGGCGTTTACGCGATGGTGGTCCCCGGCTCCGGCCTTGTAAAGGAACAGGCGGAGAAAGAAGGCATCGCCGACATCCTGAAAGCGGCCGGGTTCGACTGGCGCGAGGCGGGATGCTCCATGTGCCTTGCGATGAATGCCGACAGGCTTGAACCCGGAGAACGGTGCGCCTCCACCTCCAACCGCAACTTCGAAGGCCGCCAGGGCCGCGGCGGGCGCACGCATTTGATGTCGCCCGCGATGGCCGCCGCCGCCGCCATTGCCGGAAAACTCACCGACGTGCGCACGTTTAAATAAACGAACACCCCTTCCCGTGTTTCAGGAAAGGGGTTCGTGTTCGTCTGACTAAAACGAAAGAATTCTAGCGTTGCGTTCTGTCGCGCTCGGACTTGTTGTAGTCGGGCTGCGACGGATTTGCCTGACCCGGTTTCTTTTCTTGCTGTTGACCCTGACGGACATCGTCCTGCGGACGTTGCTTGTTTTCCATGATAGTTCTCCTTTGGGGTTGGATCGGATTCTTCATCCGAAGATGCCTTACAAACAGGCATCAAAGAGCAGAGTTCCGAAATTTTTTTGAACTTTTTTATGTGTTTGATGCGTTTGTGTTTTTAAACGAGCGGAGAGAAACATATGAAAAAGAAAAACGCCTTTGTCCGGTTTTCACAAAAAACATCCTATGTCGCGGGACATCCGGCGGCGTTTGCCGTTGCGCTCTGCGCGGTCATCGTCTGGGCGCTGACCGGGCCGCTGTTCGGATTCAACGACACGTGGCAACTCGTCATCAACACCAGCACGACGATTATCACCTTCCTGATGGTATTCCTGATCCAGAGCACACAGAACCGCGACACGGCGGCCATGCAATTAAAGCTCGACGAATTGATCCGCACGACGCAGGGCGCGCATACCGTTCTGCTCGATCTCGAAGAATTGAGCGAGGATGAATTGGAAAAAATCCGCACACAATATGAGGACATCGCGCGCAAGGCGCGAGACAGGCTGAAACAACATAAACCGGATACGGGAAAGCCGCACATCGACCTCTCATATTAGCGATAGCAAAGATAAAAATTCCTGATCTTCAGAGGGTGAAAATACTGGACAACACCCCTTTCTTCTCTATGTTGCGAAGCAAGTTAAGAATGCCTTAACCGCCCGCCATGTACGGTATGTAGAAGAAAAGGAAGCGGCCTTTGACCATAGAATTCTTCCATCCGAAGGATCTTTTGCCCGCGGCATCAAGCTATGTCTACGATCCGCTCGAAATGTATGATTTCGAACGGCATCTGTGGCAAAAGATGATGCGGTACGGCAACGGCTATGGCCATACGATGACCGAGCATTTGTCCCGCACGTCCCACAAGCTTTCGCGTATCCTTCTCGATTTTGGATATAGCGATCAAGTCGCCGCGAATCTGGCGCACGCCAATCTTTTTCACGACCTCGGCAAAACGAAGCAGGATTCGAGCCTTTACAATCTTCTGGACAAACCAACGGCAGAAATCAAACAGGAGCGCGTTACCGGGCATACAAGGTTCATTACCGATGTTCTGGAAGAGGCGCTGGAACTATTTCCGCACCTGAAAGGGCATCCGCATATTGCCAATATGAATTGCATCGGCGGTTACCACCATGAGCGCATCAACGGCAAAGGGCCGAAGGGATTGTCCGGTGATGAACTGGGAGAGCCGCTGGAGATTATCGGCATTGTCGATACGGTGGATGGAAAGTCCCTGCCCCGTCTGGGGGATGCGCCATTGCCCGCCGGCGAAGCCGTAAAACGCCAGATGTCCCGCACGGCAGAAGCGTTGCGTGAAATGACGGGGCTGCCCGCCTACACCGACAAACCCGAAAAACACGCCGGGGAATTCCGCGGCCCGCTTCTGATGCGCGCCATCGATTTCTACCAGAAAGACATGGATATCTGGATCCTGCCGCGGCCGGAAGTCAGCAAGCATCCAGTCCTTGCATTGTAAGGCATTTCCTGATTATTTCCCTCTATGGAAAAGTTTACCAGACTGAACGGTATCGCCGCCGCCCTGCGCATGATCAATGTCGATACCGACATCATCATCCCCAAGCAGTTTTTGAAAACGATCAAGCGTGCGGGGCTGGGGAAAAGCGCGTTCTATGACATCCGGTATAACGAGGACGGGTCGGAAAAGCAGGACTTCGTCCTGAACCGCCCGGAATATCGCGGCGCGCCGATCCTGATTACGGGCGAGAATTTCGGCTGCGGCTCCTCGCGCGAACACGCGCCGTGGGCGATCCTCGACATGGGCATACGCTGCGTCATCGCCGAAAGCTTTGCCGACATCTTTTACAACAACTCTTTCAAGAACGGTATCCTGCCGATCAAGCTGCCCAGGGATCAGGTCGAAACCCTGATGAAGGAAGCCGAAGACAATCCCGGCACGCCGATCGAGATCGACCTTGAAAGGCAGACCATCACGCGCGGAAATAAATTCTCCTTCTCCTTCGAGATCGACCCTTTTCGCAAACATTGCCTTCTCAACGGATTAGACGATATCGGCCTGACCGAAGCGCGGGCCGCCAAAATTTCCGATTTTGAAAACGACGACAAACTGAAACGCCCCTGGATCTGATATGAGCAAGACACACAAACTGGTTA
This sequence comes from Micavibrio sp., assembly GCA_039808805.1. Lineage (GTDB taxonomy): Bacteria > Pseudomonadota > Alphaproteobacteria > Micavibrionales > Micavibrionaceae > Micavibrio_A. The sequence goes on along the minus strand of JBDHTU010000146.1, from coordinate 253 downwards.
TCCTGCCCGGCGACGGGATCGGCCCCGAAGTGATGGCCGAAGTAAAAAAGGTCATCGGCTGGCTGGAAGCCAAAGCCGGGCTTTCTTTTGCCATCGAAGAAGACGATATAGGCGGCGCAGCATATGACCGTTACGGCGTGCCGTTTGCGGACGAGACGCTGGCGAAATGCCGCGCGGCGGACGCCGTGATCATGGGATCTGTCGGCGGCCCGAAATGGGACGGGGTAGACTATAACAAGCGGCCGGAGGCCGG
>JBDHTU010000145.1:0-4628 GCA_039808805.1 Micavibrio sp. | reverse complement strand
GTGCCGCCTCGCATTCCTTTCATGAACGCATAACAAAGCGCGGCGAACAGGGCGATGCCGAGCAGGATAAAAATGATGGCGCTGCCGCGCTGGGTGCGGGTTCTTTTAGAAACGCAAGAAGGGGAGGCGCCTTGCAAGGATCAGTCCTTTTTGCCGAACAGCGAGGCGGCCGCGGCGGCCCCGGCATCTTCGAGGATTTTCCTGGATTCCTCATCCAGCGGCGCAGGAGCAGAGGATGCCGCGGATTCTTCTGTCTTGACCAGATCCTGCCAGGACACCTTGCGGGCCTCTTTGACGACATGGTCGGCGGCGGCGGCAGGCGGTTCCTCCGGTGCGGGGGCGGCGGTAGCATCCGGTTTTTTGAAAAAGCCCATCGGGTTCGCCTTCCCGGAAGCGGCAGGTGCGGATGCCGGGGCCGTTGCAGGCGACGCGGGCGCAGAGGTCATCGGCGGCGGTGTGCGCGCACCGGGCGGCGGACTTGCAGGCGCGCCGCTGAACGGCGAGGGAGCAGTGGGAGCGGCTGGCGCCGTAGAGCCGGTTTCGGTTGCGGCCTTCGCTTCATCCGGGAATTGGCGGCGGTGCAGTTCGGCCACCGCGGCGATACCGCATTCAATAGGATCGACATTGCGCTGGACGCCGACTTTATACCCGTCAACCAGCGCCTCAACCGTGAGCGGCACATTGGCGCGCACATCAGCCTTCATCGCGGTCCATGTCTTCGACACCATGTAATCGCGCAGTTTGGTCAGCGCGTCGCGGTGACGCATGATCTGCTCATCCGGCGGCGGCAGGGAAAGATAGCGTGCGACGCGCATCGCCTTGGCATGGCCGGGATTGGAATAGAAAATCTGAACGTCGAGCACGGTGCCTTCGAAAATCAGGACGGCTTCGCCTTCGCGCAGTTTTTTCAAATCGCCATAGTCGGCGCGGTCCGCCGCCGTGATGGAGGCGCCCTGGTTGTCGTAGAAGGAGCCGGTGGAAACGCCGCCCTGCAACTGAAAGCCGGTCGTCTGCATCACGAGCGCCTTACCCGCCTGACGTTCGAAATAGTCCTTCGTATCGGTCGGGTCGGACAGCTTGCCGAAAATCTTGATGTTACAGTTACCGGTGATGGAGCGGGATTCTTCCTTCACGCGTTTTTGAAGAGCCGGCAAGTCCTGCGCCGCGAAGACGAGAGAGAAGCCCAGCGAACGGGCCTGTGCCGCCATGACGGCCATACCGTCGGAGATGTAGTAACCGACCTCGTCGAACACGGTCATAAAGGGTGTGGCCGAATGGGTCGGCTTGTTTTCGATGACGGTGGAGCTGTCGCCTTCCACAGTCGCGCCGAGGGTGGAGCCCATCATCCCCTTGATCGTCGCCGCGACGATTTTACCGAGGTTGGCGGTTTCGTCCGACGATTTTTCGAGCGCCGGGATCAGAACGATCAGGATGCGGCGGTTCAAAACGATATCGACCATGTCGACGTCCGCGGCCTGCGTATCAAAGATGTAGCCGTAATCGTCACCGAGCGATTGCAGGGAGCGGGTGAACTGCATCGTCAGGTAGCCGTGCTGCTGGCGCACCGTCGTCGTATCGATCATCGGCTGGTCGGGGCCGACGGGTTTTTCTTTCCCGTTGTCATCGAAGGCCGCATCGACGTAACCGGGAAGCGTGTTCAGGTAGCCCTGGATGCTTTCCCGGAACGTCGCGGGCAGCGCGTCATCGCGGGAGAGTTTCACCACATTGTGGAAATTGAGGTAATCGCGGATGGAGGACACCGACAGGGGGATGTCCTGATTGTCGCGTTTCCATGTCAGCGCGGGCATCAGCGAGGAAATCAACGAAACCGCACGTTCTTTCCACATGGCGTTGTCGCCTTCGGCCTGCGGCATCAGGGAGACCAGCATGTTGGTCAGGTACGAGGCAGAGCCGGAGGAAAACGGGTTCATCGAGTTGGACGGGGCGCGCGCGTCCGAGTTTCCGGTCATGTAGTTCAGGACGAGCAGATCGTCATCGCGGCCGAAGCGGCGGCAGAGGGAGGACAGCGACGACCACAAATCCGTATCCGCCTTACCGTCGATATAGACGAAGCCTGAACCCCATGTCAGCGCGTTTGTGACGATGGATTTCAAACCTTCGGTTTTACCTGCGCCGGTGGTTCCAAGATAAAGAATATGGGTTCGTGCATCCGAATTGGTGAACCACAATTCCTCGCTGGTGTTTTGCGGGCCGCGCGCATTGCCCAGATAAAGGATGCCTTCCGGTTTTCCGGAGCGCCCGCCGCCCATGTTGTTCGTGTCCTTGAAGCGGGAGTCCATTGGCAGCTTAAAGGGAAGGATGCGTTTTCTTTTGTGTAGCCACCAGAAGTAAAGAAGAACGACAATCAGGATCAGGTCCGCGTAGACGCGGCTTTGCGGCATGAAATAAAACGGCAGGACGCTGAAAAGAAACGTGGCGAACGAGTTCGACGGCTTTTTCAGCCAGTCGCCGAGCCGCACATACATGGGACGAATGTCCCGTAAATGCTGGTAATACCCGTATCGTTTCTCATTAATTGCCATGGGAGATTAGAAACCTCTCAATACGTCATCGGCGGATTGGGGAACGCCGCTTTCCGCGTTCGGTGCGCCTGTTGCGGTGGATGTTGCGGTGTCCGCCATCGGCACGCCCGCGGCCTCAAGCGTCGGCGTGGATTTTGCGAGATACGCAAACAGGAATATCACGGCGAGGACGCCGGCCAGCGCCAGCAGCCATTTAACTGCGCCAGCGTCGGGTTTGTGAAACACAGGTTGCGGCGCATGCAGCGGCATCGATGAAACAGAGGCGGGGGCGAGCGGTGCAAGGCGGCCTTCGGCTCCCTGCATCGCGGACGAAACGCGCATCAGGGCGGTAACGGCCAGTTCTTTCGATGCGAACGGGGCGATTTCATGGACATCGCCTTTGGGTGTTTTGAGCAGCAGCAGGAAGGTGCCGTCCGTCGCATGGGCGCGAACTTCCAGTGCAGAGGCCTTGACGCTGCCCAGTTCCATCCGCCAGACGATGGGATTCACCGCGTCGGGGAGGGAGATGATCAAGTTGCCGTCCACCACCTTGGCCGAGGATTCGTAATCGTTCGCGCCTTTTTTCCAGATATTCGTCATTGGGGCCTTTTTCTCCATGTTTAAGCCGTTTTCAGTTTTTTGACGCCGCGCTTTTTCGAGCCGCTGTAATCCATCTGCGGCAGTGCGCGCGCCTTGTCCGAGGAAATATATTCGGCAAGGGTGCGCACAGCGTCCTGTACTTTATACCGCGGAATCGGCCTCTGGGCCACTTTCTCCGCCTTGTAATGCGCCATCGCGCCGATTGCCTCCATATGCAAAGACTGGCGGCCGAGATTGTTCAGCGAGTACCACAAGGCGCGGTCATGCGCGCGCAGCCACACAAATTGCGCCGGGGCGAGAACGCCGCCTTCTTCGCGCGCAGTGTTGAGCGCGCGGATCAACGCCGTTGTTTCCCAGGCGTGTTCGTTGCATTTTTTTAGGATTCCGCCGGACAGAGCAGCGTTGCGCAGAACCGAGCGCGCTTCGCGCAGGAGGCTCCCGTCAACCTTCATCCCGCCTTTTTGCGACCAGCATTTCGCAAGACGGCCGAGCATGGCATCCGCATCCGCGCGTTTCCTTGCCCCCTTCAGGCAAAAGGACGCGAGCAGAACCTGTTTGTATGGCGCCAGGTTTTTCGAACCGCGCCAGCGGGGGCCGAGCTGCTTGGCGAACGCCTTGGTTGCCGCTTCCTCATCTATCTTGCGGTCCACAACGGGAATTTCATTGTAGACAATCCATTCTTCTGGCGAGAGCGCCTCGGCAAACAGCGGTAACTCGGCCGGCACCGGCGCACCCGGCGCGCGCGGCGGCTGCTTGCTCGGGTTGAAATCTATGAACGGGGAAATGATAGGGAATATGTGCGATTGTTTTTTGATCAGGCCGTCGATATCGAATTTGCGGCGGTGTTCGGAACCGGGGCCGCGGAACAGCGCCCACAAACCGCAGATAGAGGCGATGATGACAACCGGTATGAGATACGGCTCCAGCGCGACGGTGCTGAGGATCGAGATGAACTGGTTGTCAAGCTTGTCGGCCGGGATCGTGCGCGCCTGTTCCATCGCGGCGTGGTAATTCACCGGCTGGCCTTTCCACTCCACCGTGTAATCGTCATCCAGGAACCAGGACGCGAGCCACATCTCCGCATAGCGGAGCCAGCGGATAAAGCTGCGAATGGCCTGGTGGTTGTACCACCAGATCAGGTAACCGAGCGCCGCGAAAACGCAGAGGAGAATCCCCCAGCCGACGGCCATTTCACTTCCAGCGCTTTTTTTGTCAGACATGGTTCTTGATACGGGTTAAGGGGCAAAAGGGCGTATTTTGTTATCCGCTTCTAATTTAACAGAAATTACCCCTTTTTGACAAAATTTAATCGCGTTTGCCGGGAATGGAAAAAAACGCTGGGAGCGGGCGCAGATTTTTGTTACATATCCGGGCGGATCGGCGGGCTTTACCTTGAGGGGAAGCCCGGAATTCCGCGGTTTTAGAGAAAAAGGCCGGTGATGGCTCAAATATGTTAAAAGGTGCGGAGTTCCGTATTTTTTAAGATCTTTGATCCTGTGTTTTCCA
>JBDHTU010000144.1:0-4695 GCA_039808805.1 Micavibrio sp. | reverse complement strand
AGCAGATACGGCTCCACCACATCCTCGATCACGTCGCGCTGTTCGGACAGCACGGCCGCGATGGTTTCGATCCCCACCGGCCCGCCGCCGTAATTTTCGATGATGCAGTTGAGGTAGCGGCGGTCCATGCCGTCAAGCCCGGAGGAATCGACATCCAGGCGGGACAGCGCGGCGTCGGCCTGTTTTGCCCCCACGCTGCCCTGCCCCTCGACGGCGGCGAAGTCGCGCACGCGCCGGGTCAGCCTGCCTGCAATCCTCGGCGTGCCGCGGGATCGCCGTGCGATTTCCAGTGCTCCGTCATCGCTCAAATTCATGCCGAGAATGCGGGCCGAACGCGCGACGATGCGCGTCAACTCTTCATTCGTGTAAAACTCCAGCCGCAGCGGAATGCCGAACCGGTCGCGCAGCGGGTTGGTCAAAAGGCCCGAGCGCGTCGTCGCGCCGATCAGCGTAAACGGCGCGAGATCGATCTGCACGGACCGCGCCGCCGGCCCCTCGCCGATAATCAAATCCAGCTTCCTGTCTTCCATCGCGGGATAGAGGATTTCCTCGACGGCGGGGTTCAGGCGGTGAATTTCGTCGATGAACAAAACGTCATGCGGTTGCAGGTTCGTCAGGATCGCTGCAAGATCGCCCGCCCGCGCAATCACAGGCCCGCTTGTCGCGCGAAAGCCGACGCCCAGTTCCTTGGCAATGATCTGCGCCAGCGTCGTCTTGCCCAGCCCCGGCGGGCCGAAAAGAAGCACATGGTCCATGCAGTCGCCCCGCCCGCGCGCCGCATCGATAAACACTTTCAGATTTTCACGCACCGTTTTCTGGCCGGTAAAATCGTTCAGTTTCTCCGGGCGCAGCGGCGCTTCGTCATATTTCTCGCCCTCCTCCAGCACAGCTTTTAACGAAGGATTGCTCATTGCGCCTCTCCTTTTCCGTCATTGCGAGGATATCCTGCGAAGCAGGGCGACGCGGCAATCCATCTCGCCCCATAGACATTATCCGGGATATTCAACACCAAGACGCCAAGGCGCAAAGCGTCTGATGTTTTAAAATAAAAATTGGAACGGACATGATGAAAAATATTTATAAGGCTTTCGCAAAACGCTTGGCGTCTTCGCGTCTTGGCGGTTCCATCGCTGAGCGCTTTTATGCCTCTCCGCCTTTTAAACCACAAAGCCGCAAAGCCCACAAAGACGCACAAAGTTTTTATATAAATTTCTTCGTGTTTCTTCGAGCCCTTCGTGTCTTTGTGATGAGAAATTGTCATGCGCTCAATTCCTTCAGCGCGAGGCGGATCATTTCGGGAAGCGCGATATTGTCATTCTCCGCCTTTTGTTTCGCCTGCAGCACCGCCTGGAACGCATCGGATTTGGCGTAGCCGAGATTGACCAGCGCGGAAACGGCGTCATGGTCGACCGACGCAGGCGCGGACGTATCCGCCTTGCTGTTTGCCGCTTTGGCGTCCAGCTTCGGCGGCACCTGAAGATCGATCTTCCCGGCCTTGTCTTTCAGTTCCGTCACGATGCGCAGCGCGAGTTTCGGCCCCACGCCGTCCGCCTGCTGCACCGCCGCCTTGTCGCCGGAAATGATGGCAAAGCCCAAACGTTCCGGCGGGCACGCGCTCAATATCGCCATGCCGACGCGGCTGCCCACGCCCTGCACGCTTGTGAGCAGGCGGAACCACTGCTGTTCCAGAGCGTCCTTGAACCCGTACAGGCTGATCGCGTCTTCGCGCACATGCGTGTCGATCAGCAGCGAAGCCGTGTCACCCGTCTGGCCGATGGTCTGCAACGTGCGCGAGGAGCAATGGATCAGGTACCCAACGCCCCCGACATCGAGCAGGATGTGGTCAGGACCGAAAGAATCGATAATTCCTGATAATTTACCGATCATACAAAGGCACCTTTTCTCCAGGCCTCATCCAGAGCTCTCCAGGTGTCATCCCGAGCGAAGTCGAGGGATCTCATGCATAAATAAAGCGGGATTCCTCCGCTTCGCTTCGTTCGGCGCCGCAATGACGGATGCATAAACATCATCGCGCCACCCGCGCCATGATCTGGTCGAACCGGCTTTTTGTCGTGGCGTGGTGCGCGTGGCAGATAGCGATGGCAATCGCGTCCGCCTCGTCCGCGCCCATCGCACGGCCCGCCAATGGTATCAATGTGCGGACCATCATTTCCACCTGGTCCTTGGTTGCGTGGCCGTTGCCAACCACCGATTTTTTGATGAGGTTCGCCGCGTATTCATGCACCGGAAGCCCCGCCCGCGCCGGGACAACCATGGCAACCCCGCGCGCGCAACCGAGCTTGAGCGCCGAGGCCGGGTTGGCATTGACGAAGGTTTCCTCGATGGCGGCCTCGTCCGGCTGCCATTCCTTGATAACCGCCTGCATCCCCTCGTCGATCTGGCAGAGCCGCTCCGCCAGCGTCAAGGACGCCGTTGTCTGGATCAGGCCGCAGCCAAGGAAGGACAGGCGGTTGTCCACCGCCTCCACCACGCCCCAACCTGTTTTCTGTAAACCGGGATCGATGCCGAGAATCTTCATGAATTTACAATACCACCCGCGAACGCGGCGGCATAGCGCAGAGAACAAAAAGAAAACAGATTTTTTGCGCGCAATAAAAAACGCCCCGGTATGAAGGAGGCGTTTTTTTAATTATAAAGCCTGCTTCGGGGCCGCAGCCGGCACGGCCGCCGGTGGCTTCACAAGGCCCGTATCGATGCTTCTCCAAGCTGCGGATTCATAATTCCTCCGGCCGTCGGCAAATGCTTTTTGTGTCTCAGGCGTGGCAAATTCCGCCGCGTCAACGACTTCACCTGCGGACGGCTTGCCTACGGCCAGCTTCAGGCCGCCGACCACGATTTCGGACGGGAAGGTTAATTCGGTAAGCGCGTTGTCGTACAATTCTTTAGGCAGCAGGCCCTTGTTATGGAGCCCTTCTAAATCGGCAAAAGCCTCTTCTACGTCCGTGCCTCTGCGCTCAATAAGGCCGATGCTGGTGCCTCCCTCCGGATTTTCTCTGTAATGGATAATATAATTAGTGCCTTCTGTCGTTGTCGGCTCTTCGTAAAAAGCCGAAAGCACTCCGTTCCTGACAGAAAGCCCCATATAATGGGGGCCGACATTGTTCGGTTTGCTGGCTGTTGCGGCGTCGAAATCCTGCATAAATCCCTCCAGTTAAGCTTAGCACCAATCTACATATTTTATGAAAAAAATGCAAATTTTATCCAATTATGGTTAACGGGGCTCAAATCCCAGCGCACGGCGGACCGTCAGAACGGCGCTGCGAACGACGCCCGTTTGTGTAGAAGGCTGCGCTGCTCGATCAAAGGCTTCTGCGCGTGCATTTCTCTCTGCGTCTTCACGTCTGCGCTGTTCAGAACGTGTTCTTAAGACGGCTCTGGCGACAGCAAATCCTTCTTCTGCTTCTTCGAGCCTGTCTTTGTTATCTACGCCAAGTCTTGCGTAACCCCTCTCGCGTTTTAATACGCGAGAGGCTTTGCCCAATTCTTCTCCGGCGTCAAAAAGTTTCTCTAATTTCATTACTCACTCCTGAATGTGTTGGTTACAGGGCGCGGGCCAATCCAAACCTACGCCATCAATCGTTCTAAAATCTCGTCGCTCGTTTCGAAGTTTGTGAACACGGCCTGCACGTCGTCATTGTCTTCGAGCAGGTCGATCAGCTTGAGGATCGTTTTCGCTGTCTCCTCATCCACGTTGGACATAACGTTCGGCTTCCACACGAAGCCAGCTTTCTCCGGCTCTCCGAATTTTGCGATCAACGCGTCGCGCACGGCGGCAAAGTCGTCCACGGCGCAGGTGATTTCATGCACCTCGTCCCCGCTTTCGACATTGTCCGCGCCCGCCTCGATTCCGGCCTCCAGCATCGCGTCCGCGCTGGCCTTGGCCGCCGGGTAGACGATTTCGCCGACATGGTCGAACATAAAGGAGACGGAGTTCGTTTCGCCCAGCGCGCCGCCCGCTTTGGAAAAATAAGACCGCACTTCCGCCACCGTGCGCGTGCCGTTGTCGGTCAGCGCCTCGACGATGATGGCGACCCCGCCGGGGCCGTAACCTTCATACCGTATGTTTTTGTAATTGTCGGCATTGCCCGCGCCGACGGCGGAATCGATCGCGCTCTTGATGCGGGTGTTCGGCATGTTGACGGCGCGGCCCGCCATGATGGCGGCGCGCAGGCGCGGGTTGGAATCCGGGTCCGGCCCGGACGCCTTGACCGCGACGATGATCTCCCGCCCGATCTTGGTGAAGATTTTCGCCCGCTTGGCGTCCTGCGCGCCTTTGCGGTGCTGGATGTTCTTGAACTTGGAATGGCCTGCCATGGTCTTATGCTCTACCCGTCTGTGGTTTTTATGACTATGTCTTCGCGATTTTCCCCGGAAAGGTCAAGCCCCTCTTCCGGTGAAAACCCGCCGGACTGCGCGCAACGCAGCGGCCCCGTCGTCGGCTGTGTCTCGATCTTGACCGGATGGCATCTATACCGCCGGGATGCGGTTGATCAGGCGCGGGCCGACGATCACAGGCTCGATGCGGGCGCACAGGCCTTTGGCATTGGTCTCGATGAACGTGCCGCACAACGTCGCCTCGCCGTCCGCGGGGACCATGCGCTCCGATGGCGTGCGTTTGACGAACCGGTGGAGCGGAATATCTTTGCGTACGCCGATCACGGAATCGTAATCGCC
>JBDHTU010000143.1:0-4745 GCA_039808805.1 Micavibrio sp. | reverse complement strand
TTGCCGAACAGGTGGAAATGCCAGTCCGGATGGCCACGCGCCATGTCGATGATGGCGCTGGCATCAAACAGCATATCACCGACGCTGATGGCGTTTTTCGCACGCGTATAAGGGGATTGCGACGGTTGGTCGAACACGGATTTTTCCAGGCCCGGCGCGATATATTCGGTCGGGGCGTCTTTGGCAAAATCATCCTTCATGATCAGGGCCGGCAGGCGGATCTTGTTAAAATAGGGCAGGGCTTTTTGTTCGGCCTCCATCAAAATAGGATGCATGTTAAGCGTCTTCATCCGGTCGCTGACGGTGTACACAAACTTCGCGCCGGGATAAAGCTTCGCCAGCCTTGGCACGAGCATGAGGCCCGCGCCGTTTTCCACGATGAACACATCCGGCTTGTCGATGCCGTTCAGGAATTTCGACCCCATTAAATAGGGATAGAGCATGAAGAGAGGCCAGCTTAGTTTGTTCAGGATGGTTGGCCCCATATTCATCGGGTGGAACAGCGGCCACCAGACGAATTTCTCAACATGCGGCGAAAGCCGGATCCATGTGTTGTGCGGTTTTGAAAACTGGCGCGGGCTGGGTTTGAACGGGGTAAGCGCACTGCAACCGACTGTGATGAATTTCACATCAGCGCCTTTTTTCTCCAGCGCGTCGGCCCAGAAATGAAAATCGACGCGGCGCGGCGCGCTGGCGTCATGGCCTGTCAGGAAAACGATCTGCATTTTTTTGATCCTTTCACGGATTGGTTTTATGTATTCCGGGGGAGAACGGGGTTTTTTCCTTCCATACATAGTATGTGTACAGCATGGTGGAAAGCCCGGCGGCAATGATATTGAGGAAGGCGCCGTCAATGCCGAATGCATAAAGGCTGATGATGCCAACGGAAAACGCCGCGATGAGTTTCAAGATGATGCTTAGCAGGACGCGGTCATCACGATGTTGTGCGTATAAGGCGTAGCCGCACACGTCGCCCCCAACACGGAACAGAAGCGAAAACAACATCAGCCACAACAACGGGACATGCGCCATGGCCAGCGGATGATCGGTAAAGCGGATCAGGAAGGGAACGGTTACGCCGGCAAGAAGACCAAGACCGATCGTGCTCGCAAGGCTGCGCCGTGCGCTTTCCCTGAAGAGGCGGCGAAATTCCAGTTCTTCCTGTTTTTGATGCGCGGTGATCAGGCGCGGCCGGTAAACCTGGAGCACACCCGCGCCGACAAGGTTGCAGATCGCGTTCGTTACCTGCCAGAACAGCACGTAAATCCCGGCAAGTTCCAGCCCGAAGAACAGACTGATCAGATAGCGGTCCAGATAAACTGCCAGCGTATTAAGGATTTCCGCAGCGTAGATGCGCCACGAAGACCGCATGCTCGCCCCGAACCATGTGCGGTCGAACGGCGCTCTGAAAGCATGGGCCCATGGCCAGCCGCGCGCCAGCCAGGTCGAGATAATCAGGCAGGCGATGCCGCCGCCGATCCAGAAAAAGAGAATCCATTCGAGCGTACGAAGCGCCGGAAAATATAGCGCCGCCGCCATGTAAAGATAAATCCAGCTTGCGCTTTGTACGGAGAGCAGGATGTTTGCCAGTTTTGGACGGTGCAGATTGTTGGCGAGGACAAATATATCCATGCAGATATGCTCGGTGACGATGACGGCAAGTGTAAGCGCCGCAATTTCCGGCATGCCGAAATACCATCCCGCTGCAAGAATGAAGGGAGCGGAGAGCGCATAGAGGCAAAGGCTGCCGGTTCCGTAAAAGCGCAGGCCGAGCGTCAACTCTTCCAATGGCTGGTTGACAGCTTGCCGGGAAAGGCTGGAGAACACGCCGCCGCGCATGACCATCTGCACAATGGCGGATGCGCCGCTGATCAGGCCGTAAATCCCCATTGCTTCGAGGCCGAGAAAACGGATGATAAAGAGCCCGAGCAGGAATTTTCCCGCCAGCATGGTGGCGCGCAGCCCCATGATGCCGAGCGAGGAAAACGATTCCTGATCCGTGAGCCTGCCTATGAGGCTCCCCCTGCGCATTTTATCGCCGTTTATTCAAAATCACGCCCGGCGTGGTCTTGGCATGCTGGCGAAGCGCTTCGCTGACGGTCTTAAGGTCTTTCTTGCTGGTCTTGCCCCACTCCACGACGAGGACGCTCTGGTCCGCGATGGTGGCGATGACTTCCGTGTCGGTGCTGACTGGCAGCGGCGCGCAGTCGATCAGGACAAGATCATATTGCGCTTTCAGTGTGGTCAAAAGCCGCGCGAACGCGTCGGACGCCAGAAGGTCGATGCTGCCCGCGCCGGCCGTGCCATAAGGGATAACCGCAAGGCCGTCTTCGTCTTTGTGGATGATGCGGGACAGGTCGGCCGTGCCGGCGATGTATTCGGCAAATCCGGGGGCGGCCGATGTGCCGGCGATTGTGGCGATGGCCGGGCTTCTGGCATTTGTGTCGACGACGATGACTTTGGCGCGGATCGAGGCAAGGTAGGAAGCCAGCGACATAACGGTCGTGGTTTTTCCTTCGCCGGATTGCGCCGCCGTGAACAGAACGCTCTGCGGTTCCTTCTTCGCGGCGAGCGCAAGGTAAATGCGCCGGATTTCCTCTATATAGGCGCTGCGTGTCAAACCGCCTATCTGTCCGAGCGGGTTTTTGACCCTCGGCAAGATGCCGAGCAGGCGAAGGTTCAAAACCTTGCGCACGTCGTCGGCGTTTTCGATACCGCGGTCGACCAGGGAGAGGAGGAGGACGCAGCCTGTTGCGAAAATCAGCGCAAAGAAACCGAGAGCGATGATCAGCAGGGATTTACGCGGGCCTGTCGGCTGGGTCGGTACTTCAGCTTTTGATACAATGCGGACATCGGCGCGGGCGAAATCAAGCTGGGATTTGATCTCCTCATAACGGGAGAGGAAATTGTCCAGCAACGTGCGGTTTGCCGTTTCTTCGGCTTCCAGCGCTTCAAGTTCGATTTCCTTGCTGCGCAACTGGTCCGCTTGTTTGTTGAGTTCTTCGAGACGCGCGCGCAGAAGCTGTTCCTGCGTTTCCGCGGCTTTGAGTTCCATGGCGACAGCACTCTTGATGCTGCCCACTTCGCGGCCGATATCGGAGTTGACCTGCGAGATTTTGCGCTTGGCGGCGAGAACCTGCGGATGGTTCGGACCATATTGGGCCTCCATCGCTTTAAGTTCCTGACGCGCAGAGCTTTGCTGGCTTTTCAGGTTTTGCACGAGGCCGGAATCGACAACCTCGCTGAGCGCCCCCTGGTTTTTGCCGGACATGCCTTCCAGCCGTGCCTGTAGGCTCAGCTTCTGCGTTTCAATCGGCACCAGTTGCGCCGAGATATCGGTGATCTGCTGATAAATCAGGTCTTCGGAATTCTTGCCCAGCATGATGCCGGCATCTTTGCGGAATTCCTGCACGGCCTTGGATTTCTCAAGCCCTTCTTTTTTCAGGTTGCCGACCTGTTCGGAAATCCAGGTGTTGAGAATCTGGAGCTGCTCTTTTTTGTTCTGGGCAAGGAAATCTACATATTGTTCGACATGCGTGTTCACCACGTTCGCGGCCTGAACCGGGTCTTTTGATTTATAGGAAATCTCAAGAATGCGGGAACGCCCCTGCGGCGTGACGTCGAGATTGGTAAGGAAGGCGTTGATTTTGGCGTTGCGCAGGACGGATGAATTCTTTTGCGCCGTTTCTTCACCGGCTTGTTCGGCTTCGAGCGCGTCGAGCGTCAGGCCGATGACCTTGGGAGAGGCAAGGACGCGCGCCTGCGTTTCCACGGTGACTTCATCGAACTTTCCGGCAGGAAAAACATTCTGGAATTCCGCGAGGTTCAGTTCCTGGTTTTCGATCATGACCGACGCATTCGCTTCATACACGCTGGGGCGCATCATGATGAAGGCGACGCCGGGGATAAGAATCAAAAGCGTCAGGAACATGAGCAAAGCGCGCCTGCGCCAAATCATGTCAACGAGCGCGGCGAAGTCCAGAACATAGATATCGCTGTATCCATCTTCCCGGCGTTGTGTTTTTCTGCGGTCCATAATCGTTCTCCTGAAAAATATAATATCTTAAAACCAGCGGCGCTTGATCACGACTGTGTCGCCGGGCTTGAGCATGGTCTTGTCGTCGACGGTGAAGGTGCTTAGCGCGCCTTTTACGTGGCGGGTAATCTCCGCGCTGCTTTCTTCTGCACGGTATGTATATCCGCCGGCAACGGCGACAGCCTGCTGCGCGGTCATGTGCGGGATATATTCGAACTTGCCCGGCTGGTTGACTTCGCCCAGCACGTAAATATCGCGAAAGGCGAGAACTTCGACGCTGACGCGCGGATCGACGAGATAATCGGGGTCGAGTCTGTCCGTAATCGCCGCTTCGAGTTCTTTCGAGGTGAAGCCGGAGGCCGGGACGGACTGGATCAGCGGGAAGGAGATCATGCCGTTCGGTTCGACCTTGTATTCGCCGCTCATGTCCGGCTGGCCGAAAACGACGATGCGCAGATTGTCGCCGATGCCGAGCGTATAGTCGGCTTTTTCCTCCGGCAGGGTTTTCACGGAAGGAGAGGATGTTACGCATCCGGCGACGTTCAGGCAGATCAGGCAAAGCAGTAAGGTTTTCATCGTTTTCATGGTCACGCTCTTAAAATTGCAGCTTGAGGGAAAGGAAATAGACATTGTTGGTGTACTCGTCGAAATTGCCGAAGCTTCCGCTCTCGGTCTGGTCGGTATAGCGGTAAGACCCGTTTACCCAGAT
>JBDHTU010000142.1:0-4762 GCA_039808805.1 Micavibrio sp. | reverse complement strand
GATTCGAACCTCCGGCCTCTACGTCCCGAACGTAGCGCTCTACCAGGCTGAGCTATGCCCCGACGGCAAGGATGGGGAGTTATAGGGGAAAAACGGGGGGCTTGTCCAGAGCCGTTTAGCGTGAGCGCTCCACGGCATAGAGGGCAAGGGCGTCCAGCATGGCCCGGACAGCGGAATCCGGCGCTTCGGCCAGCGCCTCACGGGCTTTTTGGGCGTAATCGCGGGCAAGGGCAAGACCTTGGTCCAGCGCGTTATGCCGGGCCAGAATGGTCGTGGCGCGGACAAGGTCTGAATCGTTTTGCTCCCGGGCGGCCATCGTGCGGGTCCAAAAGCTGCGTTCTTCCTCATTCGCCTTTTGCAGCGCGAGGATCACCGGCGCGGTCATCTTGCCCTCACGGAAATCATCGCCGACTTCCTTGCCGATCTGGGCGCTGGTCGCGGCGTAATCCAGGATATCGTCCGCGATCTGGAAGGCGATGCCGAGATTCATACCATATTCGGTCATGATCTGTGCGTCGTTGCGCGCGCCGTTTGAAATCAGCGGGCCGACTTCGCATGCAGCGGCGAACAGGGCGGCAGTTTTGCCTTTGATCACTTCAAGGTATTCATCCATTGAGGTGGTGATATTGCCTTGTGTTGAAAGCTGCAGCACTTCGCCCTGCGCAATGACAGCGGAGGCGTCAGAGAGCGTTTTCAAAACATCGAGATTGCCGTCTTCGACCATTAGTTGAAACGCGCGGGAGAACAGGAAATCACCGACCAGAACGCTGGCCTCGTTACCGAAAATGACGTTGGCGGATTTCTGGCCGCGGCGTTCGCTGCTGTCATCCACGACATCGTCATGCAGCAGCGTTGCCGAATGGATGAATTCGACGGCCGTGGCGAGGCGGTGCGCGCGGGCCATATCGCCGCTGTAAAGCGCGGTTGCCGCAAGGGTCATCAGGGGGCGGATACGTTTGCCGCCCGCGGCGATCAGGTATCCTGCCAGTTGCGGGATCATCGGCACGGGGGAATCCATGCGCGCCACGATCATCTCGTTGACCGCAGCCATGTCCGCGGAAAGCAGCACGGAGAGCCCGTCGAGAGGGCTTTCGCTTGTTTTTTGCGCGGACTTGGGGTTTAACGCTGTCATAAGGTTCACTTAGACCAGCAAAAGGGCCGCGGCAAGCGATATCTATGGGCGAAAACCCCGAAATCCACGTTCTGGACCACAAGGTGCGGCTGCTCCAGCCGTTGAACGGGTTTCGCACATCGCTGGATTCCGTTTTTCTGGCCTCGGCCTGTCCGGCGCGGGACGGGGAGCGCGTGCTGGATATGGGCGCGGGCGTGGGCGGGGCGGCGTTCTGCCTGCTCTGGCGTGTGGCCGGGTGCCATGTCACGGGTGTGGAAATCCAGCAAAGCCATGCGGCGCTGGCGCGGGAAAATATCGCATTAAACAAAGCCGAAGGCCGCGCCGACTTTATCTGCGCGGACATTGCTGCGTATGCGGCGGAACAGCGGTTCGACCATGTTATGTGCAATCCGCCGTACCTAGAGGCCGGAAGCTATACCCCCGCGGCCTCGGACGAAAAGGCAAAGGCGTTGGGGCATGAGGGCAGCGACCTTGGCCTTGGTGACTGGATCGATGCGGGTTTTCGAAACCTGAAATCCGGCGGGAGCCTGACCGTCGTTCACCGTGCGGATTTTACCGATAAAATCATCCAAGGGCTGGGGCGGCGGTTCGGCGCGGTGGAAATATTCCCGTTATACCCCCGGTCCGGCGAAGAGGCGCGGCGCGTGATCGTCCGCGCGGTCAAGGACCGCAAGACGCCTTCGCGGATTCACGCCGGAATTGTCCTGCACGAGGCGGATGGCGCGTATACCCCGGCCGCCGATGCCATCTTGCGCGAAGGGGCGCCCATTGGCTAAGCTGGTCTCATGCAAAACGATACCCCGAAGACCCGAAGCTGGAGCGACTACCTGAAATATATTCCATTCGTGGGCGAATGGCTGGAACCGACGGACAAAATCGCGGTGATCCGTATGGCGGGCGTGATTGCGGATTCTTCGATGATGCGCCGCGCGGGCATCAATTACCACAAATTCAAGGATTCGATTGCGGACGCGTTCGACGTTTCCCGCGTGAAAGCCGTTGCGCTGGTTATCAACTCCCCCGGCGGCGCGCCCGCGCAATGTTCCATCATCGCATCGATGATCACGCGCCTGTCGGATGAAAAGAACATTCCCGTCTTTGCGTTCGTCGAGGATGTCGCGGCATCCGGCGGATACTGGCTGGCCTGCGCCGGCAAGGAAATCTATGCGCAGGAAACATCCATTGTCGGATCGATCGGCGTGATTTCCAGCGGGTTCGGCCTCGACAAATTTATCCAGAAGCACGATATCGAGCGGCGTATTCACACATCGGGGCGCGATAAATCTTTCCTTGATCCGTTCAGGCCCGAAAAGGCGGACGATGTCGAACGCCTGAAATCCCTGCAGGCGGAAATGCATGAAGCGTTCAAAGGGTGGGTAAAAATCCGGCGCGGCGGACGTCTGAACGGCCGGGACGAAGATTTGATGGAAGGCGCGTTCTGGACAGGCGCCACCGCGATGGGCCATGGTTTAATCGACGGAATCGGCACCGTGACGGCCATCATGAAAGGCAAGTTCGGCGAAGATATAAAATTCGTCGATTGTTCGCCGGAGAAAAAGGGCCTGCTTTCGCAATTCCTGCCGTTCCTGGGCAGCGATGCGAAAATCGGCATGGATCCCGGCATGATCATCGACGCGGCAGAGGAACGCGCCATCTGGAACCGGTTCGGATTATGAGCCGTATCCGCGAAGCATCGCCGGACGATATTCCGCTTCTCTACGAGCTTTACAGCAGCATCGGCAAAAAAGACGACGGGTATTTCGAACATGCGTTCGACCACGGCACCAGCATTTTTCTTTGCTCTGACGAGGTGCGCCCGGTCGGTTTGTGCCTTCTCAACTGGAGCCCGCGCTACAGCCTTTACCGCCGCCTCGACATCCCGGAAATTCAGGATCTGAACGTTGCGCCGTCTGCGCGGCGGCGGGGGCATGCGAGCGCGATGATCAAATGGTGCGAGGGCGTCGTTCGCGCACGCGGAAAAACCAGCATCGGAATTGCCGTTGGGTTGACCAAGGATTATGGCGCTGCGCAAATTCTTTATGCAAAGCTGGGATATCTGCCAGACGGAAACGGCGTGACGTACGACCGCCACGGCGTGCAATTCGGGCAGCCTTATCCCATGGACGACAACCTCTCCTTAATGATGGTCAAATCCCTGTAGCAATCGCTGTATTTTTGATGCCGGACGCGCTATCCTTCCGCCCACTGAATTCTTAACGGGAGAGTAGATATGACGCAGTGGGTTTATCCGTTTCTTGCGGGCGAAAAAATTTCCAAGGGCGATAAAAACCTGCTTGGCGGCAAGGGCGCGAATTTGATCGAGATGGTTTCGCTCGGCCTGCCTGTTCCGCCGGGGTTTATCATCACGACCGAAGTTTGCGGCTATTACTACGATCATAAAAAATCATACCCTGCCGAATTGAAAAAACAGGTTGCGGACGCCGTTGCGGCCATTGAAAAATCTGTCGGCGCCAAGTTCGGCGATGCAAAAAATCCGCTTCTGGTTTCCGTGCGGTCCGGCGCGCGCGTATCCATGCCGGGTATGATGGACACGGTTTTGAATCTCGGCCTGACGGATGAAACGGTGCAGGGCCTTGAAACACGCTCCGGCGATGCGCGCTTTGCGTGGGATTCATACCGCCGTTTTATCCAGATGTACGGGAATGTCGTGCTGGGCCTCGATCATCACGATTTCGAGGAGGTGCTGGAGCAGCACAAGCGCATCGTTGACGTACAGGAAGATACGAAAATTACGGCGGACGGATGGAAAGATATCGTTTCTCGATACAAAGACATCGTGAAACGCGAAACCGGAAAAGAATTTCCGCAGGATGTGCAGGAGCAGCTGTGGGGCGCGATCGGCGCAGTGTTCAGCTCGTGGCAGTCAAACCGCGCGGTGACGTATCGCCGCATCCACGACATTCCCGAAGACTGGGGCACGGCCGTTACGGTGCAGGCGATGGTCTTCGGCAATATGGGCGAAGATTGCGCAACGGGTGTTGCGTTCACGCGCGACCCGTCTACAGGCGAAAATTATTTCTATGGTGAGTATCTTGTGAACGCTCAAGGAGAAGACGTTGTAGCGGGCATCCGCACGCCGCAATCCCTGACCATCAAGGGCCGCGAAAAAGAGGGGAGCAATCTTCCGTCCATGGAAGAGGTGATGCCGAAGGTTTTCAAGCAGCTGGACGATGTGCGAATCCGCCTCGAAAAACACTATCGCGATATGCAGGATATTGAATTCACAGTGCAGCAGGGCAAGCTCTATATGCTCCAGACCCGCTCCGGCAAACGCACGGCGGCGGCAGCACTGAAAATTGCGGTTGATATGGTAGGCGAAAAACTGATCGCGCAGGATGAGGGGCTGCTCCGCGTCGATCCTGCGGCGCTGGACCAGCTTTTGCACCCGACGCTCGACCCGATGGCGCACAAGCAGATCGTTGCCAAGGGCCTTCCGGCATCGCCCGGCGCGGCAAGCGGCGAAATCGTTTTCTCTTCGGAGGAAGCGGAGACGCGCGTGAAGCTTGGTGCGAAGGTCATTCTTTGCCGCATCGAAACATCGCCGGAAGATATTCACGGCATGCATGCGGCGGCGGGCATTTTGACCACGCGCGGCGGCATGACATCCCA
>JBDHTU010000141.1:0-4809 GCA_039808805.1 Micavibrio sp. | reverse complement strand
GCCGCGCCGTGCGCCACGACATAGGCGGTGGCATGCTTCAAATCCGGGCTGATCTGCACTTCTGTTACGGTCAACAACGATACGTGGCGCAGTTCCTCTGCATGAAAATCACCGCGCGCAAACAGCCCCGCCAGAACATGTTTGATCTGTTCTGCGACGCGCAATTGACGCTGCGATGGTTGGTTCATTGAGTTTTTCATGTTCGTCCTCACTGTCATTCCGACCGAGCGTAGCGAGCGGAGGAATCTCATTCGTTATCATGAGATCCCTCGACTACGCTCGGGATGACAATATTGTGTTATGCCAGCGTACGGGCCTCTTCCACGACCTGGTAGCATTCGATGACATCGCCTTCCTTGATGTCTTCATAGTTTTCGAACGCCATACCGCATTCCATACCCTCTTTGACTTCCTTGACTTCGTCCTTGAAGCGCTTGAGGGTCTTGAGAACGCCGTTGTCATGGATGACCACGTTGTCGCGCAGCAGGCGGACGCCCGCGCCGCGCTTGACCATGCCGGCGGTAACCATACAGCCTGCGATTTTTCCGACCTTGGTAATGTTGAACACCTGGCGGATTTCGGCCTGACCCAGATATTCTTCGCGGCGGATCGGTGACAGCATGCCGGACAGCACCGCTTTTACATCGTCGATTACGTTGTAAATGATGTTGTAGTAACGGATCTGGACGCCTTCGCGTTCGGCCTGCGTGCGCGCCTGTGCATTGGCGCGGACGTTGAAGCCGATAATGAAAGCGTTCGACGCACGGGCCAGCGTGATATCGGATTCCGTGATCGCGCCGACGCCGGAATGCAGAACCTGAATCCCGATCTCGGTGCTTTCTTCGGTCATCTTGTTCAGGGAGCCGATAATCGCCTCCACGGAACCATGCACGTCGCCCTTGATAAGAACGGGGAGGATTTTCTTGTTGTCGGCAACCTTGGCCGCGGCAAGAATATCTTCGAACGTTTTGCCCTGGCGGTTGGTCGACATCGCGGCCGAAGCTTTTTCACGCTTCACGCGGTCGCGGTATTCTGACACGTCGCGCGCCCTGGCTTCGTTTTCAACCACGTTGAGGATATCGCCTGCATCAGGCGTGCCGGTTAGGCCGAGGACTTCGACAGGCTGGCCGGGGATCGCTTTTTGCAGTTGTTCGCCCTTGTCGTTATAGAGCGCGCGGACGCGGCCCCATTGTGCGCCGACGACAAAGATGTCGCCTTGTTTCAGCGTTCCGCGTTGAACCAGAACGGTGGCGACGGAACCGCGGCCGACTTCCATTTTGGATTCGACGACGGCGCCTTCTGCCGGGCGGTTCGGGTTTGCCTTGAGTTCCAGAACCTCGGCCTGAAGAAGGATCGCTTCTTCCAGCTTGTCGAGGTTGAGTTTTTTCTTCGCGGAGATTTCCACCATGATGGTGTCGCCGCCGAGGGATTCGACAACCACTTCATGTTGAAGCAGGTCGTTGATCACTTTCTGGACGTTCGCATCCGGCAGGTCGATCTTGTTCACCGCGACGATCATCGGCACCTTGGCCGCTTTCGCGTGGTTAATCGCTTCGATCGTTTGCGGCATGATGGAATCGTTCGCCGCGACGACAAGGACGACGATGTCCGTGACGTTCGCGCCGCGCGCCCGCATTTCGGTAAAGGCCGCGTGGCCCGGCGTATCGAGGAAGGTGATCTTCGCGCCGGATTTAAGCTGGACCTGGTACGCGCCGATATGCTGGGTGATGCCGCCAGCCTCGCCGGAAACGACATCCGTGGCGCGCAGGGCATCGAGCAGGGAGGTTTTCCCGTGATCGACGTGGCCCATGATGGTGACAACCGGCGGGCGGGAGACCATGTCTTCGGCAACATCTTCGACGCCGCCGAGATTGGTTTCGATATCGGATTCCGTCACGCGTTTGACCGTGTGGCCCATGTCGGTGACGATGATTTCTGCTGTGTCGGCATCGATCGACTGGTTGATCGTCGCCATAACACCCATTTTCATGAGCGCCTTGATAACGTCGGCGCCGCGCTCGGCCATACGGTTCGCCAGTTCCTGTACCGTAATGACTTCGGGAAGAACGACTTCGCGGAAGATTTTCTGCGCAGGTTCTTTCGATCCCATTGCCATTTTACGGGCTTTTTCGCGCGCGCGCTTGACGGACGCGATAGAACGTCCGCCGTCGCGGTCATAACTTTCCGAAAGAACTTTGGTAACCGTAAGCTTCCCGGCCGACCAGCGGTTGTCTTCTTCGCTGCGCGTGTTGCGGTTGTTGTTCCGGCGCAGGCGGTCACGCATGCTTTCCGTTTCGCCGCCGTCGTCACGGCGCGGCGCGCCCGGACCGGACGGGGGCGGCCGGCCGGCAAAATTGCCGGGGCTTGAAGGCGCAGTGAAAGAACGCACCTGATCCTGACGCAGACGGTCATTTTCTTTCTGACGGGCTTTTTCTTCGGCCTCGATACGCTCCAGCTCTTCCAGTTCGCGGCGGCGCATGTCTTCCACGCTGTCCGGCTTGGCTGCCTCTTCGGTTTTTTCCGGTGCGCGGTGCACCGCCTGACCGATGCCTTCGTCGCTGGCTTCGGGACGTTCCTTTTTAGGCTGGGCGAGCGCTTCGCGCAGCGCTTTCGCCCGTGCGTCGCGCTCTTCGGATGTCAGGCTGTGCAATTCGTT
This sequence comes from Micavibrio sp., assembly GCA_039808805.1. Lineage (GTDB taxonomy): Bacteria > Pseudomonadota > Alphaproteobacteria > Micavibrionales > Micavibrionaceae > Micavibrio_A. The sequence goes on along the minus strand of JBDHTU010000141.1, from coordinate 2,153 downwards.
CGACAAAGCGGCATCGAGGCCGGAGGATTGCTCTTCCTGCTTCGTTCCCGTCCGGCGGCGGCGGACTTCGACCACCGTGCCGCCGCGCCCACCGGAAAGGCTTTGACGCGCTTGCGCACCGGCATTGCCCTTCAGGCTCAGCGTTTTTGCGCCGAGGGTGAGAGGTTTCTTTTCTTTGTCTTCTTTGCTTTCGCTCATACTACCATCTGCTTTTCATTTAAGGTTGAAGGGGGCAGGCTCATCAGCCGTTGGCGGCGGCCTGCTCCTCTTCGGCGAACCAGCTGGCGCGGGCGGCCATGATCAGGTTTTCCGCGGCTTTGTTGGTGATTGAATCCGTACCCAGGATTTCGACCAGTTCGTCCGTCGCAAGGTCTGCCAGGTCGTCTTTCGATTTTACGCCGGCTTCGCCGAGCTTGATGATCTGCTGCGGCTGCAACCCGTCGAATTCGATCAGGTCCTGCTGAATGCCCAGATTCTCGCTCTTCTCTTTCAACTGGCGGTCTTGTTCATCCAGCCATGTGTTCGCGCGGTTGATCAGTTCAGCGGCCACTTCTTCGTCGAAGCCCTGGATCTGCATCATCTCATCGACATGGGTTTCGGCGATTTCCTCAACCGTGGCGAAGCCTTCGGCAACCAGCAGGTGCGCGATGACTTCGTCAACGTCCAGCGCCTGGATAAACAGGGCGGAGCGGGTTTTGGTTTCTTCGGCGCGGCGGGTGGATTCCTCGGCTTCGGTCATGATGTCGATATCCCAGCCGGACAGCATGGAAGCCAGACGAACGTTCTGGCCGCGGCGGCCGATGGCGAGGGAAAGCTGCTCTTCCGGCACGACGACATCCATGCGTTTCTTGTCTTCGTCGAGAACGACTTTCGCAACGGCGGCGGGTTGCAGCGCGTTGACGATGAAGGATGCGATGTCCGAAGACCACGGAACGATGTCGATTTTCTCGCCCTGCAATTCGCCGACGACGGCCTGAACGCGGCTGCCGCGCATACCGACGCAAGCGCCGACCGGGTCGATGGAGGAATCGCGGGAGACGACGGCGATCTTGGCGCGGGAACCCGGGTCGCGGGCGACGGCCTTGATCTCGATGACGCCGTCATAGATTTCCGGCACTTCCTGCTTGAACAGGGCAGCCATGAATTGCGGGTGGGAACGGGAGAGGAAAATCTGCGGGCCGCGTTGTTCCTGGCGTACGTCATAGATGTATGCGCGGACGCGGTCGCCGACCTTGAAGTGCTCGCGGGGCAGCGATTCATCGCGGCGCAGAAGGCCTTCGCCCTTGCCGCCGATATCGATGGTGGTGTTGCCGTATTCAACGCGTTTGACAACGCCGTTAATGACTTCGCCGACGCGGTCCTTGAATTCATGGAATTGTTTTTCGCGCTCTGCCTCGCGCACTTTCTGCACGATGACCTGCTTCGCGGTCTGCGCGGCGATGCGGCCGAAATCCAGCGGCGGCAGGTCGTCGATAAGGAATTCGCCGAGTGCGGCGTCTTTCTTGATGCGCTGCGCTTCTTTCAGCGTGAGCTGGCGGACTTCGTCTTCCACCGTTTCGACAACTTCGCGGTAACGCTTCAGGTCGATCAGGCCGGTTTTGCGGTCAATGTGCGCGCGGATATCATGGTCGTGGCCGTATTTGGCGCGGGCGGCCTTTTGAATGGCTTCTTCCATGGCTTCCAGAACGATGTTCCGGTCGATATTCTTTTCGCGGGCGACGGCATCTGAGACTTGCAGCAGTTCCATTGTCTTTTTTCCTTTTAAACCTTTCGATCAGTTAATTGGTCGTTTCTTTTAAAATTTCACGGTCCATGCGGGTGGACTTGATCAGTTCATCGGTGAGAACGAGGCGGGCCTTTTTCATGGCGCTTAGTTCCAGCCTGTGTTCCACCTTGTCCACCAGCAAGGTTGCAAATCCATCGTTCGCGCCGACAATCTTGCCGCGGAACCGTCTTTGCCCTTCAAAGGTCTCATCCAGTTCAACTTTCGCGTCAAAGCCTTCATATTTCCTGAAGTCTTCTTCGCGGATCAGCGGGCGGTCAATCCCGGGAGAGCTGATCTCCAGCGTATAAGCGCCGGGGATCGGGTCTTCCACTTCGAGGAGCGGGGAGAGCATTTTGTTGATCGCGGTGCAATCATCGAGGCTCAAATT
>JBDHTU010000140.1:0-4882 GCA_039808805.1 Micavibrio sp. | reverse complement strand
TCAGTCGGTAGAGCAACTGACTTTTAATCAGTAGGTCGTGGGTTCGAATCCCACCGCGATCACCAGCTTTCCCAAAATCTTGGAGATGCTTCTTAAAGCAGTGCTTTAAACAAAGCGCTGCCCGCTTTCTATGATGGCGCGCAGGTTGATCAGCCCCCGTTCGAACATGTCGCCGCACATTTTGTCGCAGTTCATAAAGATTCCCATGATTTTGCCGATCATGGTGTTTGGTCCGTACATTGTCCACGACATCATCGTGCCGTCGGAGTGGGGGATCAGCATATATTCCACCGTGTTGACGCCGTGCATGGGTTTCAGGAATTCAAGGCGCAGGCGCACCAGTTCGTTCGGGACCAGATCCGTGATGGTCAGGATGCCTTTGCCGACCTGCCTGTTGCCATCCCATTTCTGGACGGCGCCGACACCCGCAGGCGCGCCTTCATAGGTCAGTTTCATATCCGGGTCCAGCTTGGTCCAGGGCGACCATTCATTGCCTTTGCGGAGATCGCTGATATGCGGGTAAACCTCTTCCGCCGTAGCGTTGATGACAATCGTGCGGGTGACGCGGAATTCGTCCGGCTGGCGGGAGGCGGCAAAGACCAGCGCGGCAATTGCCAGGATCAGAAGGATAAGGAATGTGGTCAGCATGCAGGGCGCTCCTTTCAAGACTTCATAAAGCTAAAACGGGGGCGCGGGCAGGGCAAGCGGGAATGGCGTACCGCGCTTGAATTTCCGGCAAAAACCCTTATACCTGTAGGGGTTATTTTACAAAAGGAAGACCATGCAGACCGCCCAAGCCGCCGCTCCCGAAGCCCCGACCAAGGACATGAAAGACATCGTTGCGCTGTGCAAGCGCCGCGGATTTGTTTTCCCGGCCTCCGACATTTATGGCGGGATCAACGGATTCTGGGACTATGGCCCGCTGGGCGTCGAGTTGAAAAACAACCTGCGCGATCTGTGGTGGCGCCGCATGGTAACGTGTCCGCCGATCGGCCCGGACGGTCACCCGGTGCAGATTGTCGGCGTGGACAGTTCCATCATCCAGAATCCGAAAGCCTGGGTGGCAAGCGGCCACGTCGGCGGCTTTTCCGACCCGATGGTGGATTGCCGTGAGACGAAATTGCGTTACCGCGAAGATAAATTGAAAGTTGCCACAGTCGTCGACAAGAAGGGCGATAATTTCTATGTGGCGTTCGACGAAGACGCCGATGCAGAGATCATTCAAAAACGCATGAAGAAGCTGGGCATCACTTATGATGCCGGTTCGAAAATGGGCGCGTTTGAAAAAATGTACAAGGACGTTCCAGAGTTTCTGGAGAAGGTCATCGGCCCGGACGCGAGCAAAGTGGGGACATTGACCCCGCCCAAGCAATTCAACCTGATGTTCGAGACCTATGTTGGCGCGACGCAGAGCGAGGATTCCAAAGCCTATCTTCGCCCCGAAACGGCGCAGGGCATATTCCTGAATTACAAAAACGTGCTGGATTCCTCCCGCGTGAAAATCCCGTTCGGGATTGCGCAGATCGGCAAGGCGTTCAGGAACGAAGTCAATCCGCGCAATTTCATTTTCCGTTCCCGTGAATTTGAACAGATGGAACTGGAATGGTTCTGTCACGCGGACGAGGCTGCCGTGTGGCAAAAATTCTGGTTCGAAGAACGTTCTAAATTTTGGAAAGATTTGGGGCTTTCGGACGAAAACCTGCAGATGCGCAACCATGATTCCGATGAATTGTCGCACTATGCGAAGGCCGGTCTCGGCACCGCGGACATCGAGTATAAATTCCCGTTCACGGCGCCGGATTTTGGCGAGTTAGAGGGAATCGCCCACCGCTGTGATTTCGACCTGACGCAGCACCAGTCGCATTCCGGTACGAAAATGGAATATATCGACCCGGATGATCCGAAAAACCGTTACATCCCGCACGTTATCGAACCGGCGGCCGGGCTGACCCGCGGCGTTCTGGCGCTGCTGTGTGAAGCCTATACGCCGGACCCGAACAGGCCGTCGGGCGTGTACCTCAATTTCCATCCCAAAATTGCGCCGAAGAAGGCCGCAATCCTTCCGCTCACCGCCAAGGACGGGCAGCCGGAAAAAGCCGAGAAGCTGTACATGGAACTTCGCGAGGAATTCCCGGTCGATCTCGATATCAAGCAGAATATCGGCAAGCGTTACGCGCGCCAGGACGAAATCGGCACGCCGTTCTGTTTCACCATCGACAACGACACGATGGCGGACGATACCGTGACGGTGCGGGAGCGCAACACGATGGCGCAGGAACGCATCAATATCGGCAAGGTTGCCGAATATCTGCGCGCCAGGATGAAAGTCTAAACGCAGATGGGCCGGAATAACCCCATCACCGACGATGTGGAAGAGGCCCTTCAGCCAAAGAACGGTATCGGCGCGCGCCTGCGCCGGTATTTTTTCACCGGTATTGTCGTGACTGTACCGATCACCATCACGCTGTGGAGCGCATGGTGGTTTTTGAATTTCATCGACGTGCTGGTGGCCAGCATCATTCCGGCGGAATTCAACCCGAACACCTATCTCCCGTTCTCCATTCCAGGTCTTGGCCTGATTATCACAGTGATGTTTTTCACGGCGATCGGTTTCCTCGCGCGGAATTTCCTGGGCCGGATGATCATTCGCACCTCGGAATATATCGTCGGGCGCATGCCGATTTTAAACACAGTGTACAACGCGCTGAAACAGGTGTTTGAGATGACCATCGGCACGCAGTCGACCGCGTTTCGCGATGTGGTTTTGTTTCAATACCCGCACCCGAATTCATGGACCGTGGGGTTTGTTACGGGCGTAACGCCTGGTGAAATCCAGAGCGTCGGCGGCGGGAGTGAAGTGCTCAATATCTACATCCCCGTAACGCCGACCACGGCGGGGTTCGTGGTGTTCGTGCCGAAAAAGGATGTCATCTACCTGTCCATGAGCGTGGAAGAGGCGGTCAAGCTTATCGCCTCCGGCGGCATTATCGTGCCGCCTGTCAGGGCTTAATCGCTATCCTGCCCGCAGGTTGGCGATCGCCTGATCCTGTTCCATCAAATACAGCAGGGTTTTAAGCGCGGTGCCACGCGGGCCGGAGAGTTCCGGGTCTTTGGTTAGAATCAGTTTCGTGTCGTCCCGCGCCGTGGCCAGAAGTTCGCCGTGGGCGGAAAGATCCGCCAGTTTGAAAACGGGCAGTCCGCTCTGACGCGTCCCTAGGATTTCGCCCCCGCCGCGCAGTTCAAGGTCTTTTTCGGCAATCAAAAATCCGTCTTCGGTTTCGCGCATGATCTTCAAACGCTCTTTCGCGGCGATAGAAAGCTTTTCGTCGTAGAGAAGGAAGCAAAACGATTTGTCGCCGCCGCGGCCGACGCGTCCGCGCAACTGGTGCAGTTGCGCAAGTCCGAAGCGTTCCGCCTGTTCGATGATCATGATGGTGGCTTCGGGCACGTTGACGCCGACTTCGATCACCGTGGTGGCGACGAGAATTTTCAGATTGCCGCGCGCAAAGCGGGCCATTACCTCATCTTTTTCCGCAGGTTTCATCTTGCCGTGGATCAGGCCGACATCATCGCCGAACCTGTCTTTCAGGATGTCATAGCGCGCCTCGGCGGCCTGAAGGTCTATCAGTTCAGATTCCTCAACCAGCGGACAGACCCAATAAACGCGCGCGCCTGTTGCAATTTGCCGCGCCACGGCGGCGATCATGTCATCAACCTTTTCAATAGGCAGTAGGAGCGTTTCGATGGGTTTTCGCCCCGGCGGTTTTTCATCGAGGCGGGAAACTTCCATATCGCCATAGGCGGTGAGGGTGAGCGTGCGCGGGATGGGCGTCGCAGTCATCACCAGGACATCTGTGCCCTTGCTCTTGGATGAAAGCTGCAACCTTTGATGCACGCCGAAGCGGTGCTGTTCGTCTATGACCGCGAGGCCGAGATCGTTGAATTCCACACCTTCCTGAAACAGCGCATGCGTGCCGATGACGACCTGCGCGCGGCCGTCCGCGATCTGCGCGAGGAGCTCTATTCGGGCTTTGCCTTTGTCGCGCCCGGTTATGCAGACATGGGAAATACCGCAGGCATCGAGCCATGGGCCGAAGCTCTGCGCATGTTGCCGCGCAAGAATCTCGGTTGGCGCCATGATGGCCGCCTGCGCGCCGCATTCAAGAACATTGAGCATTGCCATGGCGGCAACAACCGTTTTACCGCTGCCGACATCGCCCTGAAGCAGGCGGAGCATGCGCAACGGTTCTTTCATGTCCGCGTCGATTTCGGATAAGGCGCGGATCTGGGCGTTTGTGAGTTTAAACGGCAGCGCCTTTTCCAGCCTCGCGTGCAGCGTGCCTGTGGGTTTCCAGGCGCGGCCGTTCTGGCGGCGGTGCTTGCGACGGACGAGGGCGAGGGAAAGCTGGTTTGCCAACAATTCATCATAGGCAAGCCGCTGGCGTTCCGGTTCCATAGGCGATAGCGCCTGCGCATCCTTCGGATTGTGGAGCGCGTGGACGGCGGCGTTCCAGTCCGGCCATTTCTTGCGGCGTTTGTATTCCGGGTCCAGCCAGTCATCCGACAACAACGGTAACATAGCGAGCGAGCCGTTCACGGCTTTGCGCACGGCTTTGTTGGTCAGTCCGGCAGTGAGGGGGTAGACAGGCTCTATGGTTTCAATCGAGGATTTGTCTTCGGTAATCATATCCGGGTGAACGATCTGGCGGTTGCCTTGAAAGATTTCCATCTTGCCGCTGACGTACAGTTTTTTATTGAGCGGCAGTTGCTTTTCGATCCAGTCCTTGTTCGCATTGAAAAAGACAAGATTAAGCGCGCCGGTATCATCCGTGCACCAGACGCGGTATGGGATGGAGCGCTTGGGCGGGGCAAAGTGTTTCTG
>JBDHTU010000139.1:0-4892 GCA_039808805.1 Micavibrio sp. | reverse complement strand
CAGGCAGGCATATCGCAAGCCACCATCGATGCCGCCCTCACGGGCATCCAGCCCATTCCCAAAGTCATTGAACTGGACCGCAAGCAGCCGGAAAAGAAAATGACATTCGCCCAGTATAAAAAGAACGTCGCCGCGCAAAGCCGCATCGACAGGGGCCGCGCCCTGATGCGCCAGCATGCGGACGAATTGGCGTGGGTCGAACGGACCTATGGCGTCGCGCCGCAATATGTCGTGGCGCTGTGGGGGGTGGAGACCAGCTTCGGCGAGAACACCGGCGGGTTTAAAATCGTGCCGGCTCTCGCCACGCTTGCATGGGAAGGCCGCCGCGCCTCTTTCTTCAAAAGCGAGCTATTGAAAGCGCTACGCATCATCGACGAAGGCCATATCACGGCCGCCGCCATGAAAGGGTCATGGGCAGGTGCGATGGGGCAAAACCAATTCATGCCTTCCAGTTTTTTCAATTTCGCCGTAGATGCCGATGGCGACGGTCACAAGGATATCTGGAACACGCGCCTCGACGTCTTTGCATCCACCGCCAACTACCTCGCCAAAAGCGGTTGGGCGCCGGGGCAGCGCTGGGGACGACGCGTGACGGTGCCGGCCTCTTTCCCTGAATCCATGGTCGGCCCCAAGATCACAAAACCGATTTCATATTGGGGATCGCTCGGCGTAAAAAATTATGACGGCTCGCCGCTGCCGAACGAAAATTATTCCTCCTCGATCGTCGCGCCGGGCGGATTGCCGGGCGAAGCCTATATCGTCTATGGCAATTATCAGACTATCATGGCCTGGAACCGTTCCACGTATTTCGCCACGTCCGTGGGCTTGATCGCGGACGCATTGGCCGCAAGGTAAAATCATGAAACGTTTTCTACCGCTTCTTTCCTTTTTGATGCTGACCGCCTGCGCGGAGACCGAATTCGGTGCGCATGTGGCCAAGAATATCGACCGCGATACACAGTCCCGCGGCATGTACAAGGTCGGCAATCCGTACCTGATCATGGGGCAGGAATACCAGCCGCAGGAAAATTTCAACTATGTCGAAACCGGGATCGCGTCATGGTACGGCCCCGGCTTTCACGCCGAAAAAACCGCAAACGGCGAAAAATACGACCAGGACGAACTGACTGCCGCGCACCGCACACTGCAAATGCCTTCGCTTGTTCGCGTCACCAACCTTGAAAACGGGCGCTCCGTTGTCTTGCGCGTGAACGATCGCGGGCCGTTCGCCAAAGGGCGAATCATCGACGTGTCGTCCAAGGCTGCGGACCTGTTGCGCATGAAAGGCAAGGGGACCGCCAAAGTGCGCGTTGAAACGCTGCCTGCCGAATCCCGCCGCATTGCTGAAGACGCCAAGGCCGGAAAAGACACGCGCGGCTATGAAATAGCGCTCAACGGCAATCCACAGCCTGCAAATCCTGCACAACCCGTTACGCTTTACCCGACACCGACAGCCGTATCCGTACAGACCGCCACGCCGGATGACACGATGGGCGCGGCACAGGTCGCGTCCGTTGAGGCCGTAGCGCTGGAGCCTGCCCGCCTGACGCCGGTGCAAGGACATATCGCCCCCGATGGGCGTTTCCTGCCCAGCCCTGTCGTCACGCAACAGCCCGTGCCGCCCCCGTCCACCACAAATATCTATATTCAGGCAGGGGCCTTTGGCGACCAGAACAACGCAACCCGCCTGTCGCAGTCTCTGGCATCTTTTGGCGCGGCCAAAGTCTACCCGACCTTCGTTAACGGCCAGAATTTCTATCGTGTTCGCCTTGGCCCCTATGCCAGCGTAGAGCAAGCTGACGCAGCCTTGGCACAGGTCTCAATGCAGGCTGCGCCAAACGCCAAAATCGTCCTTGATTAACATATGCCATAACTTCTTATACCTCTCTTGCAAAACTTCCTTTGGAAGAGGGGCCTCAAGGGGTTGCGCCGCGGGCCAATCCCTGTTTTCATAGGCCAAATCAGAAATTTCCAACCGATACGGATTCCCGATGCGTTTTGTTCTATCCGCCCTGTTCCTGCTTGCTTTTGCCTCTCCCGCGCTGGCGCAGGTCACACCCATGGAAACGGTGGCGAAACAGGCCTACATCATCGATGCCGAAACCGGCCAGGTGCTGTTCGACAAGGCAGGGGATGAGAAAATGCCCACGTCTTCCATGTCGAAAACCATGACGGTCTACATGGTGTTCGAAGCGCTGAAGAACGGCAAATTGACGCTGGATCAGGAACTCCCGGTCAGTGAAAAGGCCTGGGCCATGCAGGGTTCCAAAATGTTCGTCCCCATCGGCGGCATGGTGAAGGTTGAAGATCTCGTGCGCGGCGTTATCGTGCAGTCCGGCAACGATGCCACCATCGTTCTTGCCGAAGGACTCGCAGGGAATGAAGGCGAATTCGCTGCCGCTATGAACCGCAAGGCGCAAGAACTCGGCATGGTGAACTCTCACTTTATGAACGCCTCCGGCTGGCCGGACGACAACCACTATTCCACCTGCCATGACCTTGCGCTGCTTGCGCTGGCGCTGATCCGCGATTATCCGGACTATTATAAATATTACAGTGAAAAGGAATTCACCTATAACAATATCAAGCAAGGCAACCGCAACCCGCTTCTGTACAAAAACATCGGCGCGGACGGGATCAAGACCGGCCATACCGAAGGCGCAGGCTACGGCCTGATGGGATCTGCCGTGCGTGATGGCCGCCGCGTGATCATGGTGTTGAATGGCATGGCGTCAATGAATGAACGCGCGCAGGAATCCACCCGCCTGATGGAATGGGCGCTGGCCAGCTTTACAAACACCTCCATCCTGCACAACGGCATGAAAGTGGCCGATGCGCCCGTCGTCATGGGCGTGGAACGGTCCGTGCCGCTGATTGTCACGCAGGACCTGAAGGTTACCATGCCTCGCATGGCCAAATCCGACATCAAGGCACAGGCTGTGTTTAAGGGACCGATTGAGGCGCCGGTGAAGAAAGGTCAGGAGGTTGGCGTCATCCGTATCGACATACCGAACATGCAGCCGATCGAATTGCCTATCACCGCGGCGAAGGATGTTCCGCGCAAGGGATTCTTCCCTGCGATGCTAGAAAAGGCGGAACGCGTGATCTTCGGCGACAAAGTCCCGCAATATACGAACACAACGGCGCCGTAACATCATGAGCCGCGGCCTCTTCATCACATTTGAGGGCGGCGAAGGGGCGGGCAAAACCACCCAGATCAAACGGCTGGCTGCATCGCTCGGCGGCGATGTGGTTATGACGCGCGAACCCGGCGGCACGCCGGAGGCCGAGGCGCTTCGGAAAACCTTCATCGACAACAACGGGCAGGACTGGCCGCCGGAAGCGTCCGTGCTGATGATGTTTTCCGCACGCGTTCTTCATACGGAGAAATTGATCCAGCCGTCGCTTCTCGCCGGCAAGACCGTGCTGTGTGACCGGTATACGGATTCCACGCGCGTGTATCAGGGCTATGCAGGAAATCTCTCGCTGGAAAAAATTGAATCGATAAAAGAACTTTCCATCGGTCGTTTTGAACCGGACCTGACCTTCATACTCGATATCCCGCCGGAACAGGGCCTGAACCGCGCCACCTCCCGCGGCGGCGAGAGCACGTTCGAAGACAAGGATATCGCCTTTCATCGCAAGATCCGCGAAGGTTTTCTAACCATCGCCAAGGAAAATCCGGATCGCTGCTGCATCATCGACGCCGCGCAGGACGCGGATACGATTGCGGCGCAAATTCTGAACCGCGTAAAACATCAACTGGAACCCTCCGGCCTCGAAGGCCCGGATGTACGCACGGGGGCCTAGATGTTCGACGATATGTTTGAAGAAGACGAACTGCTCGATGATTCCGGTGATGGCGGAACGGGCGAAACCTCACCTGCAGGCCTTCCGCCCGCGCGTGAGAATATGGAGATGATCGGCGCAGACACTATCGAAACCACGCTCCTGACGCTCTACAACAACAAAACCTTGCCGCATGCGCTCATTTTCGCCGGGCCCAAAGGTGTCGGTAAAACCACGATGGCCTTCCGCTTTGCGCGGTTCCTGTTGAAAAACGGTGCGGGGAACGATGATCAGGGCGGCTTGTTCGGGGATGCGCCGCCTGCGCCGGAAACCATGGCCGTAGCCCCTGACGATCCGGTGTTCCGCAAAGTCGCCTCCGGCGGGCACCCGGATTTGCGTTTCTTCGAACGCCCCGCGGACAAGACGGTGGTGGATGTGGAAACGGTGCGTGAAATTGCGCCCTTCTTGCGTAAAACCACGGCGGAAGGGGGCTGGCGCGTCGTCATCGTTGACCAGGCGGATTTGATGAACCGCAACGCGCAGAACGCCGTTTTGAAAATTCTGGAGGAACCGCCGCCAAAGGCGATGCTGATCCTGATCTGCAACCGCCTCGGCGCGATGCTGCCGACCATCCGTTCGCGGTGTCGTACGTTCCATTTCGCACCGTTGGGCAAAGAACCACTGGGGAAACTTCTTCTCCGCGCTGCGCCCGATGCGCGGCCCGCTGAAATCACGCTTTTATCCGCCCTGTCAGACGGCAGCATCGGCCGCGCGGTCGAACTGTATGAAGAAGGGGGGATCGCCACCCTTCAGACCATCATCGATTTCCTTGGCGGCTGGCCCGACTGGGACTGGGCGCGCATCCACCCGGTCGCGGACAATCTGGCGCGGTCGGAAGGGGGGTACGCCGCCTTTGCCGCGTTGATGGACTGGACGGCGCAAAGCCTCGTCAAGGCGCGCGCTGTGGGGCTTCATACCCTGCCAGATATCCTGAAAACGGATAGCCTGCTCACACTCCTGAACCATTATTCCCTTGAACAATGGATCGACATTTGCGAAAAACTCAAAGGGCATTTTATCGCTATTGAAAACAGCAATCTGGA
>JBDHTU010000138.1:0-4897 GCA_039808805.1 Micavibrio sp. | reverse complement strand
GGGGAGATGGCGCTGCTTCTGGGCGCGACCTATGGCCGTCTGCAATCTGAATTGCTGACGCCGATGATACGCCGTGCCTATGCGATTTTGCGCAGGCGCGGAGAGATTCCCGATATCGCGCTCGACGGGCGTTTTGTGGCACTGGATTACCGCGCGCCGCTGGCAAGGGCGCAGGCACAACGCAACGTGCAAAACGTGATGACATGGATCAATTCCGTCCTCGGCATGGGCGGCGATGCGGCGACCGCCATCGATATGCAACGTGCGGCGCAATACCTGGGCGAAGCGCTCGGCGTGCCGAGCGATTTGATCCGGAAGGAGCAAACCGATGCTGTTCTCTAAAAAGGCCGCGATTTCCGATTTTTCGGAGAATTATATCCTGACCAGCCATGTATCGCGGTTGGAGGAAAAGGAGATCGAGCGCTGTTTTACGCGCCTATTTGCCACCGAAGACGGGCGCAAGGTACTGGCGTGGCTTCAGGTGATGACGTTTCACCGTGCGGGAAATGCGACGACCAGCGACGAACAGCTTCGCCACATGGAAGGGCAGCGCAGCCTGATGGCCGCAATCCTGCGCATGATAGACCGCGGCAGACACAATTAACCCCCTATTGCATCCTGACGGATGTCGGGGTCCACAACCCTCTGGATGCTGACTTTCGTCAGCATGCGGGACTTTATAAAGGAGAAAAACTATGACCATATCCACACTACCCATTCCGGACAAATTCAAGGACGCAAGCACGGGAGAATTGAAAATCGACTCGCTGCTGACGTCCTATTCCGAACTGGAAAAGAAAATGTCCAAACTGCCATCGGTGCCGAAATCCGCCGACGAATATTGCGTCAATTGCGACCACGGCCTGTTTACGGCCGACAAGGACCTGAACCGCCGCCTGCATGAAAAAGGGTTCACCAACGATCAGGTGCAGATCGTCTACGATCTTGCGGCGGAAAAGCTTGTCCCGCTGGTGTTCCAGATTGCGGCGGATTATAACGCCGAGCGCGAGATCGAAAAGCTGGTCAAGCATTTTGGCGGTGAAGAAAAATGGCGCGAGGTTTCCCGGCAGCTCTTGGCCTTTGGTCAGAAACAGCTTCCTGCTGATGTGCTTGAGGCGCTGTCATCTTCATATGAAGGCGTCATGTCGCTCTACCGCATGATGAAGGGCGAGGAGCCGGGACTGTCCCGTAGCGAGGGCGCGGAAGGGCCGGGCAGCGGGGAACTGGAACTGCAATCCATGATGCGCGATCCGAAATACTGGCGCGACCAGGACCCATCTTTTGTGGCAAAGGTCACAGAAGGGTTTCAAAAACTTTACGGCAAGAAATAACAATCAAAGGTCCCCGCGAAAGCGGGGATTTTTTTTGAGAAAGAACATGATCAAAATTAGAGATGTATCGTGAGGACCGATCATGGAGATTATACAATAAGTGGATTCAGCAAATCTCACGACAGGCTTCTTGGTGAAATCTCAAGTTAAATTTTTTTCAAAGAAATGCTTGCATTCTCCCAAACTTGGGCGCATACCACCGCGCATAAAAACCAACCAAGGGTGTGTATACTATGTCTTACTATTATGGACGCGATGGTTATGCTGAGGCTCAGCCAGTTTGCAATCGTTTGATGGCAAAATTGAACGAGGCTGCGGACAAAGCTGCCGCTGCGACAAGAGAGAGGCTTAATTCTTTGGACCGGATTTCCGGTCCTGTTGAAAACGATCCTGCATTGAATTTTTCTCAAGCTGTCGGCGGCAGTTATGCTGAAATGCAGCCATCCGTGTGCCCGGCAGTCATCGCAGGAATGAAGGCGGATATCGCTGCGCAAAAAGAAGAGCAACGTGCCGCTATTCTAAAGCTGTAAAAAATTAAAGCCGGGTGGGCAGACGGCTAATTAACCGTCTGTGATTCCATGAATTCGCGGGTGACAAAATCGTCGACCACTTGTTTGAATTTTCGGGCGATCTCCCGCGTCAACGGCTCGAACTGGACCGCAACGCCGCTGCGTGATTTGCGCACGACTTTGCCGCGGTGGGGGATGTCGAGAATTTGTCCGTTCAAGCGGAACTTCATGGTAACCTCCACAGGCGCAGCCATGCTGAACAACCTGTCGTCCGCGTGGATCAAAAGGCCGCCATCGCTCCAGTTGTGAACGGGGTAAGCTTTACCATCGATGATGGAAATGCAATTGTCGGCGGACCGACGCGGTGTGCGACGGCGAGAATCGGCGTAATCGTTGCTTGCGGTCATATACATAATTGCTGTTTCCCTGCTCCAGACCAATGTACCCAGGGCCTCATATTATCTTAAACCCTGCGTTCTGAAAAACCAAATTTTGCTAATATAAGCATTTTTCAAGAGACTTTTGAAAAATTTTTGTTGACGTTATAGGAAATTTATCCTATAACAAATTCATCAAGGCCCGATCTGCGCCCTTTGCGCAGGCCGGGCTTTTTTATGGCCGGAGAACGGCGCGCCACGTGCCCGCCGCCCGCCTTTTTCCGGTTTCAGCCTAACGGGCCCGAACATTCATTGCGACAACCCCTGTCACCGGCGTTCCTTCACATCACAACATTTGAGGTAAACATGGCCACGACTATAGACCAGGCTTTCATCAAGCAGTTCGAACGCGAAGTGCATGAGGCCTATCAGCGCCAGGGTTCCAAACTCCGGAACACGGTGCGATCCATCAACAATGTCAAAGGCGCTTCCGCCATCTTCCAAAAGGTGGGCAAGGGAACGGCTTCGACCAAATCCACGCACGGCATGGTGCCGGTAATGAACCTGGCGCATTCCAACGTGGAATGTGCGCTGCAGGATTTCTACGCCGGCGATTGGGTAGACCGTTTGCAGGAATTGAAAATCAACATTCCCGAGCGCCAGGTTATCGCCGCCGCCGGCGCGAACGCGCTGGGGCGCAAGACGGATGAATTGATCATCGATGCGCTGAAAACTGCGACGACGCATACCATCGCCGATTCCAACACCGGCCTGACGAAAGCCAAGGTTCTGGACGCTTTTGAGCAGTTCGGTGAGAACGACGTGCCGGACGATGCGCAGCGCTTTGCTGTCATCGGCTGGAAACAATGGAGCGACCTGCTCGCGATCGATGAATTTTCCAGCGCGGATTATGTCGGCGCGGCGAACCTGCCCTATTCGACGATCACGCAGGCCAAGATGTGGCTGGGTACGGTATGGATTCCGCATTCCGGCCTTCCCATCGACGGCAGCGACATCCGTTCCTGCTTTTTCTATCACAAGACGGCGATCGGCCATGCATCCGGCTCCGACGTGCAGACGGATATCAGCTGGCACGGAGACCGCGCGGCGCACTTCGTCAACAACATGATGAGCCAGGGCGCCGTTCTAATCGATGCAGGCGGTGTCATCACCATCAAGTGTGACGAAACGCCGGATTAATGTAAGGAGACCTGAATCATGGCTTTAAAACTTTCTGATATGAGCGTTCTGGCTTATGCCAACAATTTTACGCTCTGGCATTACAAAACCATCGACAGCGCCGTGACCGGGGGCGGGTATTTCAATGCCGCCGCCGACATGATGCATGTCAACGACCTGATTATCGCGAACCTTGATACCGATGGCACCCCGTCGACGAAATTCTATATCGTCACGGGTATTTCCAGCGGCGTAGTCACGGTGGCTGTCTATTCATAGACTCCTCCCTGTGCCACCGTAGAAGTTGGCTTAGAGCAAGCATTCCCGAACATCTTCACCGGGTAAAGGCTCGCCGGCAAGTCCGCTTTGCCGCGGCAGGCTTCGCGATCGCCCGTCTCCGCCGTCTTTTGGGCCGGCGGAGACGGTGCTTTTTGCCCGTTTTTGACGAATCTATAATGGGGCCAAAAAGAGGCGGGCATAAATTTATTAAATAATATCAGTGGCATGAAGGATTCCATTTGCCTTTTTGTCGCCGATTTTGTTATTAAGGTTTTATTAATAAAACAAAAGGGGACGGCGTCTAACGGCGCCTTGGCCAAATAATAGTGCTTTATGGCTTTTAAAGTGCAGGATATTTTTAGCATACCTTATAGCGGAAACATCGAGCGTATCGATGCGGGAAAGGTTCCGGCCTATTCCGTTCCCGAAGAAGGCAATGTCGCCAAAATCTATGAAATTCAGCAGGAGCGTATTGCTTCTGCCGGCCTGAACGTCACGGTGATTGCGCCGGGGCATGCCGGCGGCCTTATCGTTCGTTGCGAAGCGCGTGAAGCACAGTCGGTTTACGACGTCGTGTTCGGCGGTTCCGCCCCGGCCCTGAAGGCCAAAGCGGGCGCGGAAATCATCGAGTTTCCGAAACAGGGAATCGTCGCGCAGGCCTCGATGCTTCGCCAGGAGTTCGGCAATGCGGCCGATCGTTTCCATATGACGAAAGAGTTCTGCGCGGCGGCTTCCATGCCGGTGGCAGCAAATCTTACGCATGCCCCGGCATTGCGTGCCGAAGCGGCGTAGACGGTAAGATACCAAAAATTCTCAAAAGGCGGCCTTCGGGCCGCTTTTTTTATTCCCTCTCAACAACAGGAGTTATTCATGGCCTTGAACGACGTGGCTTTGTGCAGCCGCGCGCTGATCCGTCTTGGCGCGGCGCCCATCACATCTTTTGCCGACGGCACGGCGGAATCGGAAATTGCGGGGGCGCTTTATGGCCCCACACGCGATGCGTTGCTGTCCGGCTATGGCTGGAGTTTCGCCTCGGGGCAGGTTGCCTTGACGGCGCTGGCCGATTCCCCGGTGGCGGATTATCAGAACGCTTTTCAGCTTCCCAACGATTTCCTGCGCGCGTTGTCGGCAGGAGCAGGCGGCCGCGGACGCGGCCTGAATTACCGCATCATGCGCGGCGCGCTGCATACCAACACGCAGGATGTCATCCTGTCCTACATCT
>JBDHTU010000137.1:0-4914 GCA_039808805.1 Micavibrio sp. | reverse complement strand
GCATGTTTTAGGCCTGCCGCCAGCGTTCGTTCTGAGCCAGGATCAAACTCTCATGTTTGATCTCATCTCAAATCACTCTCAAATTAATTGAGGTGTCCTAGAACACCTCAATGTCACTTGGAGTGACAGAAAAGTGCAAGGACCTGCTTTGCGTCACATAACTATAAGTTATGTTATATAGATACGTGGCATTGCAGGTCTTTATGATAATGTGTTCAACACATTACACAGACGCTGCTGCCTGCGTATCTTCTCTTTCCTATTCACGATATTCAAGAACCGGAGCGACTGATTAGCAAAAGAACTTTTCAGCCGCAATAGTTATTTCGGGTTACCCCGAGAATTTTTGAGATGTCGATTATATAGCTTGTTAGGGCATCGACGTCAACTTTTGAAAGGAACTTAAAATCACCTTGCGGTGTTTGGCTTCTTTCGAAAACAAACGCCGGTCAGCCCGGCGTTGTGGAGGGGGTTATATACTGATCGTTTCCAACCTGTAAACCCCTTTTTTAAGATTTTTTTACTTTTTTTCAGGACGCATGTCCAAAAGCTCGAAACCGGCCGATTTCCGCGCCTTAGCGCCATGCATTCAGTACATGCTTAGCATGAAAGTTTCCCGCGTTGCAGCAGCAACGTCCGCAAAACCATGGGCCCGGGTGACCTTACCTTCTTTGAGCGGATAGGTATAGCCCTCGCCCGTATCGTAGGACATGCCCGGCGGCGTGACAATCTGGGCATAATAATCAACCAGATACTTGCCGGAATCGTCATGCATCGTGATCGGAATACCGTAAACAATGGCTTTGTGCTCTTCAGCCAGCGCAACCGTCAGGCGGTTCACATCCCGCAGCAAGGGCTGGTAGGGACTGTTGACCCCATCGCCCGCGACAATAATGCTTCGCTCCAGCGAGGTTATGCCCAGCCGGTCTTCCCTTTCAATCAGGTCTCGAGCCTCCCCCAGGCCCGCGGCAATATTGGTGTGACTGCAGGGCATGATGTCGTAAGGATGCCCTTTTTCGCTATCCCAGAAAGCCTTTTCCGCAAAGGCTTTTGCATCTTCCCCGGTACGTATCACGCCGACCTCGCCCATCTGCGCCTTCCCGCAAAAAAACACGGTGGCGAAAGCAAAACTCATCCCTGCGCTTAGTTGCTGGGTTAAATCATCGGACAGGGCCGCATCATAAAAACCCTTCATCATCGCCCTGTATTCATCGTTCTCAACCGACTTGGAAATATCGATGGCAAAGACCACCATGCGATCGACCGCCTCAGGCCCAGGCTCTTCAGGTTGCTCCGAAAGACCCGGAAGATTAATCACCAGAGGCGCCTGTTCAGCCATACCCGGCTGCACCGTCATCACGGAAGAAATCACGGCAGCAGAAACCGCAACGCCTTTGACAGCATCGAACATGCAGGTAAGTTTCGGCCCATGCATCAGTATCCTCCGAGCGAGAGAGCCATCTGAAGCTGCCCGGAGACTTCTTCGGGTTTTACGGCCACAAACGCCATCCCGGCCGCTATTTTACGCTCCCTCACACTTCCATCATATTGCGGCTCGAAATATTTTGTGCCCGGCGGTGTGACAATGGACCTTGAAAAAGCATCCTGAACGGATTCCCCGCCATTTCCGATAGCCACTGCGCTTATCGTCGCGCCATAGGTGGAACTTAACAGCCCTGCCGTTTTGCCAAGCACTTGCGGCACACCACCTTTCTCATCGCCAACCACGACAACACGGCGGCGGGGCGCTTCGATCATGCTATCGTCGAAAGTAATGATGGCCTCTTTCAAAGCGTAATTCAGATATGTCGCTGAAGTCCCTACCTCAGAGCGAACTTCGCTTATTCTTGCTATATCCACGTTGTCGAAAACAAATTTCTGAACATCTTCGGCGTTACAAAGAATGTAGGCAGGCTTCGCAGAAGCGCGGTCTCCGTAATAGATCACCGTAACCGCCGTACATAACCCCATTTCATAGTTCACCACTGCTTCATCGGACATGTAATGGTCTCGAACGCCATCGAACATCGCGATAATTTCTCCATCATCCATCGAGCCGGACGCATCAAGAAGAAGAACGTCATGCGCTTCGACGAACTCTCTTCTTGGTTCAGCTTTTTTCGCGGTGTCAGGTTGTAAATCAAGCGTCAGCCCTTCAGCCGATGCCACTTGAACTGAGGCTGCAAGAACGGATATTGCAGCAGAATTTTTCATAAAATTAAATGAGTTTACAAGAAACGCCATTGCCGTAAACCCCTCTACAGCTTGGTAAAACATAAAAACCTGAAAAAGCTTTCTCTTATACGAAGACGCTACACCTGCAAAAAACGCATGTCAATCATGCATTTTGCAATTGTTGGCAGTTATGAACTTTTCAAGGAAAGCGCGCATCTGACGTGAAGGCCCGATTGGCCACGATCCTTCGCATCGGCGCGCGCCTGCATTGCCTTGGTTCTTGCCGCGTCTTGGGTATAAGGCCCCATGCGGATTATATCGGCATGCTCGGCATACTCTGCTGCATATTCCGTTCTTTGATGAAAAATGCGTTGAAGCATGCCCTCAATATAATCCACGGGAACGCGCCTGTTGTAGATAATCACGTCGTATTTCTTTGGAAATTTGGGATCTTGCCGCATTTCTTCCAACGGATTTTTATGAGGCGGGGCGAGCAACAACGGCCGGCGCACCGGCTCCCTGCCGGCGCTGTAAGAAGACATCATGATGTCGAGCGGTGCACGGCGATGGATGACGGACGGGGCTTTGGGAATTGCAACCTCCGGTTCTTCCGCTTCCATGTGAAGGCTGAACAACGCCGCCAGCACCCCGGTAAAGGATTTCATCTGTATCCTCTGTGATCGTACGCGAGGGTTAAACGCTATATAGGCACTTTGCGCCTGTCAACCGTCCCTACAGCAAACCGGCCTGCTTTAATGCTTCGGCCATCTCCGGCGGCGGCTCATCGTCCGCGCGGCCCGGCAGATACGGCCCGCGGTCTTTCGGCGTGTCTTTTTCGACGAGATAGCGCCAGCCCTGAATGGCGCGGTGCGGCTGGGCCAGCGTGCGGTAAAGCTGCGGCTCAACCATGATTTTGCACCACGTGTCGCCGTTATCTTCCTCCACCATTTCAAAGCCGAGGATTTTCTGGCGCACCTGAATGCGGCTCTTGAGAATCCAGTAGATCGAACCGCCGGAAGCGATGATCTCTGCCGCCTGCTTGGGCGCATAGCGAGTGTAGGCATAGGTCGCGGCCTGTCCTTTATACCGTGCCTTCCCGCCCGCCTGGCGCGCGATCAGCTGGTCGATCTCGGTAAGGCCGGCGGCGGTTTTAATCATGTTGATAGGCATAAACAGGATGTAGCGACTGTGCCGTCCTAAAACAAGCCCATGCCGGGTGCTTTTACGCGGGAGACTGTACAAGCCATCTTACGGCCCTAGAGAAAGCCGCGACCGCGGCACTTTAGATAGCAGGTCCATCGTTAATACCGCCACACTCCGGGTGACTTCGTCAGTAATCCGGCTGGGGCAATTCGCGGCCAGCGTCACGGGCGCCCCCAGGGCCGGCGTGGTTTCCTCGCTGTTCCATATATATCCGGCTTCGGAGTAAGGAGCCTTATCGTTAAAAACGAAAACGGGGCTTCCGTCTGCAAAGGTATTATTGTCCGCCAATACCGTCTCCGCAAATCCCGCCACGGCGAAATCCCAATCCTCTTGCAGGCCCAGCAGGAAAGTGTCGCCCCCGCCGTTGCGAAAAGTGAACCCTACGGCATTCTCATTATCGCGCACCTCTCGCTTGACCGCGTCCCAGTCGGCAACAATCTTGACTTTCAAATCCACGCCATCAAGACGCTTTTCAATATCCGCTTCCAGATTTTCAAGCGTCTTAACACTTCCCGTGGAGGTCGCACTGGTCACCAGCGTCAGGGTGCCGTTTTCCCATCCGGCACGGACGTCGTCATAGTTCTTTGGCTTGCTAGAAAAGTAACCGGCCTCAGGGAAGAAAACATACCCATATTCCGGGTCAAGATCCGTGCGGATGATACAAATCTTCCCGCCTTTAACTTCCGGCGCATCGACCAGCAAATTGCCCTGGCCCAGCAACAGGCAAAGACCTTCGGTTTGCATCGCGCATTTTTGAATGGAATCCAGCGTGCCTTTTGCATCGCCATGCGCGAGCGCGAGGCCCGTCACCTCTTTCAGAACGTCTTCAACCTTGGGCGCATATTTTGTTCTATAAACAGAAGTGCCGTCATTCGGGCCGCTATAAAACGCGATGGGGATAGACGGCAGGCGGTATGTATTCTGCTCCGAATATTTTTCGTTTCCGCCCGATATTGTGCTCCATGACAGAACGCTGTTCTTACCGGATATCGTAAAGTTCAGCGCCGAGACATCCGTAGCGGAAAGAGCTGCCGCTGTCGCAAAACCTGCAAAAACAGTGGGAATAATAGATACCTTCATAAAACCACCCTGATTAAAATTTTATTTGTTGAGAATTAAGATTGAAGCTAAAAGAAAAATTGGTTTTATGTCAATAAAAATATTGTCTTGATTTAGGCGATTCACAAGCCCCGCATACACAGGTATAGTTTCCGCCAGGCTTAACAACCGCGCCCCACGACCAATGACCATTGGCCTACGCAAGACCGCTTTTATCCTCTTAACCTGCACCGCCTATGGCGGGATAGCGGGAACGCCTGCCCTCGCCCAGCAACTGGCCGCCAATATGAGCGCGCCGTGGATGGAAGAAGACGGCTGGAAAGAAAATGAAGCCCTGGAGGCCGCGCCCGACCTGGGCGAAGAAATTTCACCGAAACGCCTGTCGCTGGAAGATTTAGAAGCCCTGACGCAGCCTGCAAAGAAAGCCGCCTTTCGCGCCGTGGCGAGCGAAACCCCGATCGAGACGATGTATTCGGG
>JBDHTU010000136.1:0-4999 GCA_039808805.1 Micavibrio sp. | reverse complement strand
ATGCCATTCGAGAGCGGCGATCAGCGGATTTTTTGAGCGTGCGGTCATTGGCCCCGGACGGTTGAAATGATACCTTATATATATAAGTGTTCTTTTAGACTTATCCCGTACCATAATCAAAGACAAGGAGCCGTTTTTCCCCATGACCGCCCCGATCAGAGACGACCGCGAGGTCATGGAATACGACGTGGTGATTGTCGGCGGCGGACCGTCCGGCCTTGCCTGCGCCATCCGCCTGAAGCAGCTTTCCCCGGAAATACGCGTCTGCATCCTCGAAAAAGGCTCGGAAGTCGGCGCGCACCTGCTCTCCGGCGCGGTGATCGAGACCAGGGCTCTGGATGAATTAATCCCCGATTGGAAGGAAAAAGGCGCGCCGCTGACGGTCCAGGCCAGGGAAGACCGGTTCGTCTTCCTGACGAAAACGGGGAGTTTCCGCCTGCCCAACCCGCCGCAGATGAACAATCACGGCAATTATATTATCAGCCTCGGTGAGCTGGGCCGCTGGATGGCCGGACAGGCCGAAGAGCTGGGCGTGGAAATCTTTGCCGGTTTTGCCGCTGCAGAAGTTTTGTATGACGGCGAAGGCGCGGTCATCGGCGTCGCGACCGGCGATATGGGCATTGGCAAGGACGGCGAGCGCCGCGCCGATTTCACGCCGGGCGTCGAAATCCATGCGCGCCAGACGGTTTTCGCCGAAGGATGTCATGGCTCGCTCACAAAAACGCTGATCAGCAAATTCAACTTGCGCAAAAATTCCGATCCGCAAACTTATGGATTGGGAGTCAAGGAGTTGTGGGAAATCCCTGCGGACAAGCATCAGGAAGGCCTTGTCGTTCACACGGTCGGCTGGCCTATGGATTCAAAGACTTATGGCGGATCGTGGATGTATCACCTCGGCGGCAACCTGATCTCCATCGGCTTCGTCGTCGGCCTCGACTATCGCAATCCCTACCTCTCCCCGTTCAATGAAATGCAACGTTTCAAAACACACCCGGCGGTCAAAGCCTATCTGGAGGGCGGGCGGCGCGTCGGGTATGGCGCGCGGGCGCTGGTCGAGGGGGGCTTGCAATCCCTGCCGAAGCTTTCCTTTCCCGGCGGGGTCCTGGTTGGCGATACGGCGGGATTCCTCAACGTGCCCAAAATCAAGGGCAACCATATGGCCATGAAAACAGGCATGATCGCAGCCGAGGAAATTGTCAAATTATTCCAGGATGTTGGCGCATCCCGCGAATGCAGTGGATATGAAATCGCCTTTAAAAAGTCATGGGCGTATAATGAATTATACAAGGTTCGCAACATAAGGCCCGGTTTTCACTGGGGTTTGTGGGCTGGCATGATCCATGCAGCGTTCCAGACGATCGGCGGGTGGCGCCTTCCCTATACGTTGAAGAACCATGCCGATTACAAGCAGATCGATAAGGCAAAGGATTCAGTGCAGATCGACTATCCAAAACCCGACGGGGTTCTGACCTTCGACCGCCTGACCTCGGTGCAGTTGTCTAACACCATGCACGAAGAGGACCAGCCTTCGCACCTCAAATTAAAAGACCCGTCGATCCCGATTGCGGTCAACCTGCCCGAATGGGCAGAACCGGCACAACGCTATTGCCCCGCCGCCGTCTACGAGGTAGTGGAAGAAGCGGGCGCCAAAAAATTCGTCATCAACGCGCAGAACTGCGTGCATTGCAAAACCTGTGACATCAAGGACCCATCCCAGAATATCAACTGGACCGTGCCGCAAGGCGGCGGGGGACCAAACTACCCGAATATGTAATTAGAAGTGGAAAACTGCCGATGATAAAAACCCGTCCTTCCCTGCTCCTCGCCCTCAGCGCCGTTGCGCTGCTAGCTGCCTGCGACGATGGGAATGGCGGAAAGACCAGCTGGCTGGACTGGATCAAGGGCAAGGACGAGCCGAAGAAGGCCGCGTCGATCCTGCCGTCCGATTATGTGCGCGACACGCAAGCGGGAAATTACCTGGCCGGGCAATTCGCGCAGTACCGCCAGGACTGGCAAACCGCGAACAAGTATCTGGACAAGGTCATCGCGCTGGACCCCGCCAACATTGAATTACAGCAGCGGGCCATGGTGCTCGCCATGCAGGCGGGCGACACGACCCGCGCCATCGGCCTCGCCCGCAAGGTTTTGGAAGAAGACAACAAGAACCTGCTGGCCCTGCTGTTCATCGGCGTGGACCAGATCAGCCGGCAGGAATATGACGACGCGGTGCGCACGCTCGGCAAGATGCCGGAAAACGGCATTGCCGATTTTATCCGCCCGATTTTGATCGCCTGGGCGCAGGCGCCGGAAAAGAAAATCGATGAAGATGCGTTGATTGCCAACGGGCCGCTGCACGCTTATCACGCGCTGCTGATCGCCGACTATAAAGGCAAGGTTACGGAAGCCGACAAATATTTCGTCAACGTGCTGGCGGGCGGAATTGCCGACAAACATATCCTTGAAATGATGGGCGACGTGTATGCGCGGCAAGGCAAAACCGAACTGGCGCAGAAAATCTACGACACGCTGTTGAGCCAGGAAAACGCCGGTAACGTCACTTCCTCACGCTACCGCATGCTTCGTGAAAAACGTGACAATGCCACCCTGGCCGTCAACCGCATCCAGACTCCGACACAGGGCGCAGCCGAAGCGTTTTACAACATGGCCCGCATCCTGTTCCAGGAACAGAGCGACGATTCCGCGCTGGTGTTCATGCGCCTGTCGCAATTCCTGGACCCTTCGAAAGAAGACGTCAAAATGCTGATCGCCAGCATGATGATCAAAACCGGGCATATAGACAACGCGATTAAATTGTATAAATCCGTAAAGCCGGGCGTTCCCGGATATCCGGAGGCGCAACGCAGCGCCGCCGAGCTTCTGGAGCAGGAAGGCAAAACCGATGAATCCATAGCCTTCCTTCAAAAAAATTACGACACGGAAAAAGATGTCGGCTACCTGATCCAGATCGGCGACGTCTACCGCCGCGCCGAACGGCACGAAGAGGCGATCAAGGCGTATGACCGCGCGGTCGACGCTCTGGGCGGCAAGGTCAGTTCGGATTACTGGAACCTGCTTTACGCGCGCGGCATGAGTTATGAGCGCAGCGGCAACATGGCAAAGGCCGAGCAGGATCTGGAAGCCGCGCTGGAATTCCAGCCGGAGCATCCCTACCTTCTCAATTACCTCGGCTATAGCTGGGCGGATCAGGACAAGAAACTGCCCAAGGCGAAAGAATTGATTGAAAAAGCCGCCAACCTAAAGCCGGAAGACGGATACATCATCGACTCGCTCGGCTGGGTTTACTACAAGATGGGCCAATATGAGGATGCCGTTTCCGAACTGGAAAAGGCGGTCGAACTGGTCCCGTACGACCCTATCATCAACGACCATCTGGGCGATGCGTTGTGGCAGGTGGGCCGCAAGCAGGAAGCGCGGTTCCAGTGGCAGCGCGCCATCAATAGCAGCAAAAACGAAAAACAAAAAACGGAACTCGCGCTGAAAATCTCCGATGGGCTGAACATGGAAAAGCCGCCGGTGATGGAAGCCAAGACCAGCGTCGCCAAAGAGCCGGCCAAGCAGTAAGACGATGATCCGCCGAACCGCGCCCGCCAAGGTGAATTTGTACCTTCACGTCACCGGGCGGCGGGCGGACGGGTACCACCTGCTGGACTCGCTGGTCGCGTTTGTCAAAGACGCAGCGGACAGCATCACATTGACCCCGGCTGAAAAATTCTCCCTGACCGCATCCGGTCCGTTTGCGAAGAGCCTTCCTGCCAAAGAACAAGACAACTTGATGGTCAAGGCCGCGCAAGGATTCTGCGCGGCGACGGGTTTTAACCCGGAGAGTTTTTCCCTGCATGTCGAAAAGAACCTGCCATTGGGTGCCGGGCTTGGCGGCGGATCGTCCGACGCGGCGCAGGTTGTCCACGCGCTTGAAGAATATGCAGGCATTTCATTGCTGGCAGAAAAAAGAGATGCACTCCTGCTCTCGCTCGGCGCGGATGTGCCGGTGTGTTATCGCGCGCGCACGGTCCGCATGTCAGGCATTGGCGAAACGATTTCAGAGGTCCCGGCCCTTCCCGCCGCGCCGATCCTCTTGATCTGGCCCGGGGCGCACAGTGAAACCAAAGCCGTCTTCGGCGCGCGGGAGAAAACCTATTCCGCGCAGCCTGTAACCATGCCCGCTTCTTTTTCAAAAACTTCAGATCTGGCGGAATTTTTAAGCCATACAACCAACGATCTGCGCGATGCGGCGGTGTCCTTGACCCCTGTCATCTCACATGCAGAAGAATTCATGCGTGTGCAGCCCGGATGCAACCTTGCCCGTATGAGCGGTAGCGGCGCCAGTGTGTTTGGGCTTTTTGACACCAGGGAAAATTGTCACGCGGCGCAGGACAAAGCGCGCTTGATCAACGGTTGGTGGGCGCAAGCGGGCACGCTTTAGATTGTTGCGTTGCCGCAACGATTTCTTTTGGCATTGCCTTGATCTTAATCGCGATCATGGGACAATCATTCCCATCATCAACGATCCGATAAGGAGACATACCATGGCCAGACCGTTCCTGTTTCTTGCAGCGGTACCGTTGCTGCTCGGCGCTTCCATCCCTGTTTCTACGTATGCCGCAGAGCCCGCGAAAATATCCGCGAAAAGCGGGCTTGGGACGGAGTTGCAAGGCTTGCAGGAAGAATGGGCGCATATCAAATACCAGATCCCCGGCAAGGATGCGAAACTGTCCGCCATCGCCAAGCTGGAAACGAAGGCCGCCGCCGTGAGCGCCGCGAATCCAAACAGCGCAGATGCAAAGATCTGGGAGGCGATTATCCTGGCAACCGATGCCAATATAACGAAAAGCCTGTCCGGCCTTCCCAAGGTAGAAAAGGCAAAATCATTGCTGGAACAATCCCTCAAGATCGACGGAAAAGCGATGGACGGCGCGGCGCACATGACGCTTGGCTCCCTTTATTACCAGGTGCCGGGATGGCCGGTCGGTTTCGGCAA
>JBDHTU010000135.1:0-5000 GCA_039808805.1 Micavibrio sp. | reverse complement strand
CATGGCCGCCACCAAACTCGACCAGATCAAAGAAGACATTTATGCCGCCATCGCTTCGGACAACGAAGGGCTGGATGACGCGATCAAGGCGCTGAAAGAAGAACTGAAAGCGCAAGGCACGAAAGAGGCGATGTTCGAACCCGAAAAACTGGTGCAGAACAACCGCCAAGGCCGACAGATGATGAAGTCTTACTTCAAAAAACGCGGCGTGATCGTGAAGTTTTCCAAGGACGACGCGGCGTAATCACGCCATCCCGCCGGGCTCGGGACCGCGGGGTTCTCGCGGCTTCGGCATATATTTTTGCTCAAGCTCGGTAAAGGGCGGCGCGGGCGGCATGTCCAGCGCCGCATGCAGTTTTGCAATGACCGCACGATTCAAATACGCGGGAATTTTCGTGTTTTTGTCGATGTAACATTCCGCCATTATCTCATTGGTAAGGCCCTTTGCGCCGCTCAAATCCGCGCCTTCCAGCAGCGCCCCCTTGATGGAGGAGGAGGGGTGCCATTCCGTACGGCGCATATCCGCCGCGCGGAAATTCGCGCCTTCGAAAAATACGCCGTCATCTTTGAATGTCACGCCTGTCACATCGCACGCAATCAATGCCATGCGCGGATTGGTATGCTGGCATAAAAGATGCGTGGAAAGACTTCTGTCCGGCAGATCGTCATAAAACGCCGGGCGATGGGCGCGGCGGCTGCTCTCGCCGTAATTGGCCAGTGCGTGCTGCTCGGTGAAATAGTTGGCAACGGTCACTTCCATGTCGGGAAGTTCTTTCAGGAGTTCGCCAAAATGATGGTCGATCATCGCCGCGGTTTCGGGGTCTACGGGGATGCGTTCACTGAACAGATAGGTCATGATCATGCCCTGTGCGACGGTCATGTCGTCTGGCTTCGCCTGTTTGAGCTCTTTGAGGATTTCCGCAAACGGCCTTTTGGCGCTTTTATCGGTGCCGAAATGCCGCTGGTGAAAAACATCCAGCCGCCCGTAATGGGCGCACAGCGCGAACTCGGTCAATTGCCCGTAATAGGTGCTTACCGGCCCTTCCGCCGCGTAAGGGGGCAGGGCGCGGTCGAAAATGTCGGACAGGCGGCGCAATTCTTCCAGCATACGCAACTGTATACAGGCAATTATGTATTATGTCAAAAAATGAGGGGCGCCGTTCACTATTCCGGGATTTCCAGCCCGGCGGCGGGAAGGCCCATACCCGTCTTGCCGTACCGGTCGCCCTTGTTCGGGGTATAGCCGTCCGCCCAGCGGTTGACGATATCGGGCAGGGCCGGGCGCTCGCGCTCTTCGCTCTTTTCGGTCTGCGTTCCCAGATAGATAAATCCGGCGATATTGTCCCGTCCGTCGCAACCGAGTGCATCCCGCACCCGGGCATTAAAGGCCGGCCAGCCCGTCACCCAGTTGTATCCAAAGCCGAGCGCCTCGGCGGCAAGGCACAAATTGAAACAGGCGGCTCCGGCGGAGAGGAACTGTTCCCACTGCGGGATCTTGCTTTCCTTGATGCGGGAAATGACAGCGATGACGACAGGGGCGCGGAGGAGTTTTTCCGCCTCTAAATCCAGCTTCGCGGGCGCGGCCTTTTTGTCTTCCAGCAGATATGCCTCGCGCAGCACCTTGCCGAACTTTTCGCGTGCTTCGCCTTCGAACACCACGAACCACCACGGCGCCAGCTTGTTGTGGTCCGGCACACGCGCGGCGACGGTTAAAATCCGGTTGATCTGCGCGGCATCGGGGCCGGGCGCGGCAAGGTTTTTGATGGCGGTGGACCGTCGGGAGAGAAGGGTGTCGAGCATGGCGTTTGTCATGCCCGATACTCTAGGCAACACGCGCTGCAAAAGAAAGCCTGTTGCCTGAATTTATTTGGGCGCTGCATCCGGTGCGACGGGGGCATAGGCAATGATATGCGGTTCCCACTGTGCTTTGTCTTTCGGTTTGGGATTTTGAAGGTGCCTGTAGAAATCCGTCAGGGCGGATTTCAGTTTTACTTCTAATTCCGCTTTGAGAAGTTCTTCTTTCCCAGGTGCAAGCTCAGTGCTGACAAGCTTTCCAAGGACGCCGGTGTGATCGTTACGAAATCCGTCGAACGCTGTGCGTAAAGTGTTGAACCCAATTTCTTCAACCGTAAGGAATGTGTCTGCATCGAGAAGTTCCAATTGCGCCGCACTTGCGAGAGAGATATCCGGACTCGCTTTTTCATTGAAGCGAAGGCCGATCCCAACAGCTATTCTACCGCTGGGGGATGCATTCATTTCTGCACGGAGAGCGCGGGCGGTCTCTGCCTTTTCGGTCTTCTTGGCTTCACGTTTTTCACGCGCGCGTGCCGCTTCCGTTTCTGCAAGAGCTTGCGCATCGCGGCTGTTTCCGTACACGCTCACGCGTGTCTCGGCCCCAATAACTCGGTCATATCCTGCAATTTCCGGTCCGCGCAATTGCCGCGCAGTCGCATCGGGAAGGAAGTTCCCGCTGTGAAGGATGCCAAGTCCCATCAGTTTTTTTACCTGTCCGAACACGACCTGTTGTAAATCCGGCTCGGCGTTGCCGAACCGGACAATTTTTCCAGCCTCGGGAATGGCAAAATTCTTTGGCGTAATCTCCAGCGCGATGGGCATGTAATTAAGACGCCAGTTAACTTTTGTGTTCAACCCCATCGCTTCGATATGGTGACGGTTGCTTATCATCAGGTTTTTATCGTCGTTCGGGATGCGCTGTCCCTTTTCTATGGGTGCCATCGGCATGACGATGACGCTGGTGGGTGTGTCGCCTTTAAAGCCGACGCTCAACACAAATCCACGAAAAGATGGCTGTTGAACTGTTGCGTTGAATTGTTTCAAGACTAGGCCAGAACTGCCTTTAACCTGCGCTTTGCTGTGGCCGGGAAACTCGTCAAACCCGACAATATCGCCCGCTTGAAGCGCTGTAGGGTCATTCAAGACGTTAATAAATTCTAGTTTGCGCATAACTGCCTTGCTTTTACGTCATTTATGATTATGGTTATAAACAGGTTTATATCATATTAAGTTATGTAAATGAAGAAAAACCTGTGCTGGGGAGGTTTTGTATGTCTTTACCATTTGCCGTCGTCGCAATCAAAATTGCTGGAAAGCATTATATTCCGGGCGAAGCCACCGTGCCCGGGCTGGGGGAGATTGATGCGCCGACGCGGGACGCGTTCTGCCGGGCGGCTGGTGACTTGATCTTTAAAGATCATCCGGGGATTTCCGAGGTCCGCTTCGTCGGTCCGCGCAAACAGGAAAGCTTCCTGACGCGCGCAAATCTGCCGGGCTAATCATTCTTTAATGCAAAAAAACGCGCGGGATGATAATCCACCCCGCGCGAAATTTATTCAGGGTTGGAGGTTCAGAAACTCTGCAACGCTCATGGCTCTGCCGCCGCGTGGCAGCTTGTCTCCATGCGCGGCGACAAGAGCTTGGCGAACGGTCGGCACTTCCGCGACAGCGTCGAACACTTTCTTGACCGCCTCCGTCTGCTTACCCTTGGGCAGCGCGCCGATGGCACCCACCTCGATTTTAAACTTTAGGCTGGGCGCAGCAGTTTTCGCCGTCTGCGGTTTGATGTTTCGACAAAATGCTTCAGGCAATCGGGCACGAATATTTTGTTAGCGGTTATATCCCATGACCGGAAGCGCAGCAGGCGTCTTTTGTAGTCTCGATAAATCCAGAATTGCCTCCGGCGTCAGCAAACGCCAATCGTTATAGACGTAGTTCGGATTGGAAGGACGCGGAATATCCGCATCCGGAAGTTTGGCTGCATGCGTTACTTGATAAACGTAGATACTGTGCTGCTGTAATGTCCGCGGTAACACGCGGAAAAGTCGGTCTTCTGCTTCTGACTGTGCTTCCTTCGGCAACGCGGAAATGGCCGCACCGGCGTAACCGTAAAGATTTTTGATGCGTCCCATCAAAGGGCGGTCATTGTAATCGATATGATCGGGCGTTTCTATAGAGGCCAGATGCAGCGCCGCGCCAAATTTTTTCTGCGGCGGCAGGGACTGAATGGCCGAAAAAACGCGCAAGAAGGCGGGGCCTTTGATATCGTGTCCTTTCTGGAATACGCTTTTGTAATATTCCATGGATGCGCTGTATTGGTCTTGCGGTTCCATCTCGTCGATCGATTGTTCCGCGACTTTTCTAATTTCCTCTCTGTTGCGATACTTTTTAGAAATTTCCAGTGCCGCTTCAAAACGTTCTTTGGGCGGTAAGGCAGCCAATTCGCCCTTAAGCCTTTCTGTTTCTGCGCCTCTATCACGACCTGATATGAAGTGTGCGCCAAGTTTGATACGTTCTTCCCGCGGCAGGGCCACGCGGTCTTCGTCAATTCTGTCTTGAACCTTTTTTTCTTGGGCCTGTGTAATAGACAGATGAGGTGCGCTTCTATAGATGCTCTCCAAAAAATCGTGCAGCATGGTGGGTCTTACAGCAGGCGGATATGCATCGACCCGGGCTATAATGCGGTCCAGTATTTTGTCTTTCGCCTTGCCTGCGGCCATCGTTCCGAATGCCCATTCAATATCGTGTGGAACACTCGCATGGCGCGGGTCCCATGGCTGTTTTAAATCCAGTTCCAGAACAGCATTTGTAGCGGCCCGCTGGAAAGCCTCGCTCGCCCCACGGACATAACCCAGCTTCTGCGCGCTTTCCTGCGATTGAAATTCATCCGACTCTCTAACTCTTTGCAGAGCCAGCTTCAGAACGCGGCCCACCAGGGGGCGGTGAACACTGTAACGTTCCGCCGCGCTTGATATCGTCTCCGCCATGGGATAAAGACCGAGAACGGACAATGCGCCTTGCAACTTTTCTTCCGCCGTCCGACGGAATGTCGTACCTTGTGCGAAATCGGCAATTTGAAAGGCATGCTTTGCGTTCTCTTTCATACGCTGGCCTTTTTCGTTGTAGAAATCGCGCTCCCGGCGACTTTCCCTTTCAAGTATGACATCCAGCGTTTCCGACGCCGCCTTCAGATAGTCCGCATAGCG
>JBDHTU010000134.1:0-5031 GCA_039808805.1 Micavibrio sp. | reverse complement strand
TCCGGCGCATCGGGCAGGCGCGCGAGGACAAGGTGGATGATGTTGTCCGTGAAATCATGCTCGCCATAGGTGATGAATATCTTCTGGCCTGAAATCTTGTATGTGCCCTCGCCCGTGGGAACGGCCTTCGTCTTCACAGCGGCGAGGTCCGATCCTGCCTGCGGTTCGGTCAGGTTCATCGTGCCCGTCCATTCGCCGGAAATCATCTTGGGCAGGTATTCAGCTTTCAATTCTTCGGACGCGTGCGCCTCGATGGCTTCCACCGCGCCCTGGTTGAGCAGCGGGCAAAGGCCGAACGACATGTTCGCGCCCTGCCACATCTCCTGCACGGCGAACGCGACCAGCCACGGCAAACCCTGCCCGCCATGCGCCGGGTCGAAGACGACCGAATTCCATCCGCCTGCGCAATATTGCCGATACGCGTCTTTAAATCCCGGCGATGTCGTCACCGCGCCGTTGTCCAGCTTCGCGCCCTGCCTGTCGCCGCCATGGTTAATCGGCGCCAGCACATCCGCCGCAAGCTGCGCGGCCGGCTCCAGGATGCTGCGCACCGTGTCCGCATCCAGCTTGCCGAATGCTTCATGCTCCGGAAGATCGTCCAGCCCCACGACATGCTCCAGCACGAACATCATGTCTTCGATCGGCGGGGTATAGCTGGGCATGAAAAATCCTCTGTCGTCCGTGGGAATCACTGTCTTTTCAATATAGTGGATGGCGCCGCTTTATGAAGCCATAAACTGGCACGCATCTTGAAACCATACTCTGGTAGAGAGAACAGCAAGACTTTTGAAAAAGAGCGCAGGACATGGCCCAAAATTTAATGAATAACAACGCGTTACAGGCATTTCAGGTGCCCAGGAACGTCTATGACGCCATCAAGAATGCGGCGGCCAAGACCGGGGTCAATTTTACCTACCTGATGGAAAAGGCTGCCGCCGAGAGCGGGTTCGATGCGAACGCCAAGGCCCGCACGTCGTCCGCCACCGGGCTGTACCAGTTTATCGAATCGACGTGGCTGCGCATGGTCAAGGACCACGGCGACAAATACGGCCTGTCCAGATACGCCGACAAAATCTCCGACGACGGCAAGGTCGCCAGCCGCAGCGACAGGAACCAGATTCTCGCCCTGCGCAAGAACCCGGAAATCGCTTCGCTGATGGCGGCGGAATTTGCCGCCGGGAACTATGACTATCTCAAGGCTCATGTCGGCGGCGAGATCGGCTCTACCGAACTCTATATGGCGCATTTTCTCGGCGCGGGCGGCGCTTCCGGCTTCCTGACCGCCATGAAGAAAAGCCCAAACATGACGGCCGCCGACCTTTTCCCGAAAGAAGCGCGCGCCAACCGCGGTGTGTTCTACGATCCGAAATCCGGCGCGCCGCGCTCCATGCGTGAAGTCTATGCGTTCTTCGACAAAAAATTTCAGGATACACCGGCACAGGCGGATACGGTCATGACCGCAAACAACAATCTGCGCCTCAACGGCGAAGAAGCGGCGCAGGCAAAGGCCCGCATGGCCACCGTACGGATGGAAGACGACCCCTTCTCCCGCCTCGCCGCGCTGATGAACACCAATCCAATGCCGGTAGCCACAAATTCCGGCACGATGCTGCGAATCGCGAACACGCAATCGGCGCAAAAAGACTGGCAGATTTTCCCGCCCTCGCTCTACGGCAATCTCTCCTTGAGCCCCGCGCAAATGATGCTGCTTTCGGATTTCAACGCTTAGATCCTGATTTTGCTTTTATATTAGCCTTCGCTCCCGGAATGGGGCGAAGGCTTTACTGTGCATTGAATGCAAATCAGCCATGTCCAACTATAGTTTTACAGTATTCATGTAAAAACAACTATAAATCCATTAAGTCATCTCAATGTATACTAATAATAAATATAGATTTTACTTCTATAGTTAAATTTGACAAAAATTCGTACGTTTTTTGTTGACAGATATGCATTTTTCACTTAGATTAGGGACAACAAGGCGGAACTAATACCGCTAATTAAATAAGAAACCAGGGAGGTTCTTATGGTGAACCTTATGTGCCAAATGAACCGGGCCGCCAAGAAGCCCACAGGCCATAGAACCAGACCGGCGATTGGAACGGAGGTTTCAGCGGTCGGGAGACTAAAGAAAGTATCGGGATATGGCGCTGCTCACGCAAAGCTCATGTTCCCGGGTGCCGCACTAAGATTGGGATTTTATAACTGATCCTGTGAGGTTCCGTTACTTTCAAAGGACAACACCGCGGTCCCCCCTCAACTTCGGTGTTGTTTTGTGGAAGTATAAAAATCCACCCCTTGCGGGCGTTGACCAAAGTTCCTTTTGGAATAGATTCAAAGGCCACGATGAATTTATTTCAAAAGGAATTTTTTTATGCCCGTCTCCACCAAAGGCTACGCCGCCCAGACCAAGACATCCCCCATCGCTCCCTTCACCTTCGACCGCCGCGACCCGAAGGCGGCCGATATCGCCATTGATATCCTGTTCTGCGGCATCTGCCATTCCGATGTGCATCAGGCGCGCGACGAATGGGGCGGATCGCTCTACCCGATGGTGCCGGGCCATGAAATTATCGGCCGCGTGGTTTCTGTCGGCGGTTCGGTAAAAAAATTCAAGGCGGGTGACCTGGTCGGGGTGGGCTGCATGGTCGATTCCTGCCGCGAATGCGTGAACTGCAAGGACGGTGAAGAACAATTCTGTCTGAAAGGCATGACCGCCACCTACAATTCCGAAGACAAACGCAATGGCGGCCTCGCACAGGGCGGATATTCCAAACATATTGTCGTTGATGAAAACTACGTGCTGAAGGTGGACGAGAAACTCGATCCCGCCGCCGCCGCGCCGCTGCTCTGCGCCGGGATCACAACTTACTCCCCGCTCAAACGCTGGAAAGCCGGCCCGGGCAAGAAAGTCGGTGTCGTCGGCCTCGGCGGCCTCGGCCATATGGGCGTGAAAATCGCCGTGGCCATGGGCGCGGATGTTACCGTGTTCACAACCTCGAAATCGAAGGTGGAGGATGCGAAAAAACTCGGCGCGCACCACGTCATTCTTTCGACCGACCCCAAACAGATGGAAAAGGCCGTCGGCACGTTCGATTTCCTGCTCGACACCGTGTCCGCCAAGCATGACATCACGTCCTACCTGAATCTCCTTCGCCGCGACGGGACGCTGACGCAGGTCGGCCTGCCGTCGGAGCCTGTCGATGTTTCTCTCTTTCCGCTTATCATGAAACGGCTGAACTTCTCCGGCTCGCTGATCGGCGGCATCCGGGAGACGCAGGAAATGCTGGATTTCTGCGCCAGGCACGGCATCGTCTCCGACATCGAAATCATCAAGGCCGAAGACATCAACACCGCTTATGAACGACTTTTGAAAAGTGACGTGAAATACCGTTTTGTCATCGACGTTGCCACGATGTAATATACGCTCTTATTCCCTCTCCCTTCGGGAGAGGGTCAGGTGAGGGCCTCGCATGACTAGACATCTTTTACTTTTTATCTGTTTGCTTTTGCCGCTTCCGGTTGCCGCACAGCCGATCGAAAGCGAGACGCTGGCGCCCATGGATATCGCGCCGCCGCCGTCCGATCCTGCCGCCGCCTCGTACAAGCCGGAACCTTACTACAAACCTGTGACGCCTCCGCCCGTTTCTACGGGTACGGCGGATGACGGCATGTCCGGCGCCACGGGCGGCAGTTCGGCCTATGACCTCGGCGCGCCGCCTGCGCAAAGCGCGGAAACACCGTATCAGCCGTATAACAGCGAACGCTCCGGCGTTGCCGCAGACCCGGCTCCCGTCACCCCTGCGGCGAACAACAACCCGGACGCGCCGCCCGCACCGCGCAGCACCCTTCCCTATGGCGGCAGCATCGGCAACGCCCCGCCGGCGAAATATTCGTATGAGAACAAGAAATTCTGCACGCTGAAAATCTCCTTCGGCAGCCGCGGCGCCGGGATCGACGAAAAAACGGCGGAAAGGATGAAGGCGTACCTGGATGCAAACACGGACAAGCTGTCCTACACCCGCGCAGACTGGGGGCGCGAAGGCGAATATGATTACTGCCTCGATATCACACAGCACAACAAGCGGGCGCAAGTCTATACGGCGCTGAAGAAATTGATGCCCGCACCCCGCCGCCATGCGGATTCCACCGGCGATGTCACCGTCACCGGCGCGGGTTTCACCACGCTGACGACGCGGTAACGTCACGATATTCTAGGCAAACAGCATTTGTTTTTCAGGCAGGCGCGAGAAGCGACATGTACAAATCGTACATGAGCGACGAGCAACAAACCTGAAAACAAATGATGGCCGACTAGCGCCCCTGCGCTGCGCGCCTCAGGCGGTCGTTGATGGCGATGCCAAGCCCCTGATCCGGAATGCCCATCACGGCAATGCCGGTGTTTTCTGCATTGTCCAGATCGCGCAGCATGGAGAACAAATTCGCCGCCGCCTCGTGCAGGTCGCCCTTCTCGCTCAAATTCCTGAACTTAGCATCGGGCAACCGGTTGGCGAATCCGCCCGTCTTGATTCCCATGAACCTGGTCAAGCCGAACGCGAGCAGCGCCTCCCCCGCCTCCACATCCACGGCGTTCAGCCGCACCGGGATGCTCGGCGCATAATGCTTCAATAACTGCCCCGGCGATCTTGGCTTGTCATGCGCACCCAAATCATATGGCACGGCGCCCAGATACGGCTCCAGATCCTCCGCCGTCACCGCGCCGGGGCGGACGATGACGGGCGCATCGCCCGTCAAATCCAGCACGGTGGACTCAAGCCCCACGGCGCACGCGCCGCCCGCCAGGATGAACGGCACATTCGCGCCCAGACTTTCCTGCACATGGCGCGGTGTCGTGGCAGACGGCTCGCCGCTGGCATTCGCGCTCGGCGCGGCCACGGGCACGCCCGCCGCTTCGATCAGTTTGAGCGCGACAGGGTGGCTGGGCATGCGGATCGCCACGCTCGGCAATCCCGCGCTGACAAGGTCGGACAATCCGCCCTCTTGTTTCTTGGGTAAGATCAAGGTCAGCGG
>JBDHTU010000133.1:0-5059 GCA_039808805.1 Micavibrio sp. | reverse complement strand
ACGCCGGATGGAAGACATGGCCGGTATCTGCAACTGGCGCTGGAAAAAGATGACCGCTTCCTCATTCAGGACTATTTCGACGTGAAGGACGGCATGCGGGACCGCGCCGCCGTTCTGGAAGTCTACGATATTGAGAATTTTCTGCTTCAACTGGTGCCTGCGATCAATCGCCAGAACAGCCAGAAGATCCACCCCGGCCGGCATCTGCGCCTTGTCAATGGGCTGGGCTGACCGTAAACTCCGGGCATGAGCAAGTCTTTACGCATCGCCTTTATGGGCACGCCTGATTTTTCCGTGCCTGCGCTGGAAAAACTGATCGCCTCGCGTCACAAGGTCGTGTGCGTCTACAGCCAGCCGCCGCGGCCGAAAGGACGCGGGCAGCAGGTGCAGGAATCCCCCGTCCATGCGGCAGCCACCCGCGCGGGAATCGAAGTACGCACGCCCATCAATTTCAAAAAAGACGAAGACGTCGCCGCCTTCATGGCGCTGGAATTGGATGTCGCGGTGGTCGCGGCGTATGGCCTCATTCTACCGAAATCCATTCTCGATGCGCCGGTTCATGGCTGCCTTAACATCCATGCGTCCTTGCTGCCGCGCTGGCGTGGGGCTGCGCCTATACAACGCGCCATTCTCGAAGGCGATGCGGAAACGGGCATTACCATCATGCAGATGGATGTGGGGCTGGATACCGGCGCGATGATCAAAATGAAAGCCGTGCCGATCCGGGAATCGACAACGGCGGACAGTCTGCATGACATTCTTTCCGCGCTGGGTTCTTCGATGATCGGTGAAGTGATCGAAGACCTTGCAAACAATGGCACGCTGCCTGCGACGCCGCAGCCGGACGAAGGTTTTACCTACGCGAAAATGCTCAAAAAAGAAGAAGGTGTGATCGACTGGACGAAATCCTCGAACGCGATCCACCGCCAGATTCGCGCGCTTAATCCTTGGCCCGGTACGTGGACGATCCTTAGCGAAGGCCGCCGCCTGAAAATTCTCGATGCCGTGCCGATGCCGTTCTATCCTGATGAGGCGCCGGGCACCATACTGGACGAAGACTGCGTGATAGCCTGCGGGCAGAAAACGTCATTGAAGCTTGAAACCGTGCAGCCGGAAAACAAAAAACCCATGACCGTGGCGGACGCGGTGCGCGGCGGCTATCTCAAACCCGGGGCCGTTCTGGCATGACCCGCTGGAAACTGATCATCGAATATCACGGCGGCCCCTACGCGGGCTGGCAGGCACAGGACGGCCAGCCGACCGTGCAGGGTGCGATCGAAGCGGCGATTAAGAAATTCTGCCAGCAGGATATTCGTATTCACGCTGCTGGGCGGACCGATACCGGTGTTCACGCACGCGGACAGGTTGCCCACTTCGATCTGGATTACGGCACGCGTAAGTTAACGGGGTTCGATCTGGCCAAGGCTATCAACGCGCATTTGAAGCCGCAGCCTGTCGTCGTGCTGTCGGCGGAAGAAGCCGATCCGGACTTTCACGCCCGCTTCATGGCGAAGAACAAGCTGTATCGTTACCGTATCCTCAATCGCTCCATGCCGCTTGGGATCGATCAGGGGCATGCATGGCATGTCTGGAAGCCTCTCGATGACCATGCCATGCATGATGCCGCCCAGCTCCTGCTGGGCCAGCATGACTTTACCACCTTCCGCGATTCCGAATGCCAAGCGAAGACGCCCATGCGTACGCTGGACCGGCTCGATATCACGCGGGACGGCGATGATGTGTATATGGAAGCCGAAGCGCGGTCTTTCCTGCATCATCAGGTCCGCAACATGATCGGCACGCTGGTGATGGTCGGCGAAGGAAAATGGACGAAGGCGGACCTGAAAACGGCGTTTGAGGCGAGAGACCGCACCAAGGGCGGCATCACCGCGCCGCCGGACGGGTTGACGCTGGTCCGCATCGATTACTGACGGCTTGTGCCAAAAAAATCCCCCGCGGCGAGGGGAAATCACCACGGGGGAGGAGTCAGGGGTCAGAGAGAGTCATGAGGGGACATGAAGATCATGTCGTCTTGACATGATCAATATCGCCCCGGAATGGCGCGGTGGTTTGACCGGAACGTGATGATTTCAAGGTGATTTGTGGCGAAATTGGGTCAAACGAAATATCGTTTCAATATTTCGTGGTAAATCGTCTCACATTTATCAAGCTCTTCAAGAGTGCAGTATTCATCTACCTGGTGAATCGATTTGTTGACCATGCCGAACTCCACCACCGGGCAGTAGGCGGCCACGAATCGGGCATCCGACGTGCCGCCGCCCGTGCTCATGGCGGGGCGTGTGCCCGTAACGGCCTCAACCGCACCGGCGACCAGCCCCGTCCATTCACCAGGGCTGGTCAGGAAAGACGGCGCGCCGCGGGTAAAGCGGATATCGTAATGCGGATCGATCCCGTCGAGAATAAAGCGAATCTTTTGTTCCAGCGCCTCGATGGTCCAGCGGTCGGAAAACCGAATGTTGAATGCTGCGCGTCCTTCCGCCGGTATGACGTTGGTGGACGGGTTGCCGACATCGATGGTCGTGACTTCCAGGTTGGTTGGCGGGAAGAAGGCGGATCCCTTGTCGAATATGGTTTTCTTCAAGGCGTCGAGATAGGAGATCAGGCGCGGCAATGGGTTGTCCGCCCGCTCGGGATAAGCGACATGGCCTTGAATGCCGCGGACGGTAATGCGGCCTGTCAATGATCCCCGGCGCCCGATTTTCACTTCCTGCCCGATATGGTCGGGGTTGGACGGCTCACCCACAAGGCACACATCCGGCACATGGCCATTGTCCTTCATCCATTCCAGAACGCGCGCCGTGCCGTTGATGGAATCTTTTTCCTCATCGCCCGTGATCAGAAGGCTGACCGATCCTTTAAAATCCGGCTTTTCTTTTAAATATTCCAGAACGGCCGCGGCAAAGGCCGCGATGTTGCCTTTCATGTCGCTCGCCCCGCGGCCGATCAAACGGTCGCCTCGCACTTCCGCGGCAAAAGGCGGCACGGTCCAGCTTTTTTCATCACCCGGCGGCACGACGTCTGTGTGTCCTGCAAAACATAGGTGCGGGCTGCTCGTTCCATATCGCGCAAAGAAGTTTTTGACCGGATAGGACCCGTTGCCTTCGAACGGCAGGTCGTAAATCTTGAAGCCTGCAGCCTCCAGCACGGATTTCAGGTAATCCTGAGCCCCGGCATCTTCCGGGGTAATGGACGGGCAGCGGATCAGCTTCTGGGCAATGGTCAGGGCGCTTTCACTCATACCCTCTATCATGCACGAAAAATCTTAATGGACAACAGGGGGTGCGGGCCGCGCTTCTGCAAATATCGACGGTGTTTGGCTTAAATAAGGAAATCTGTTGGGGTAGCGGCTGACGGTCGGCACCACGGAATCTTGCAGAAATCCCGCAAGGCGCCCGGCGCGAATGGGGTCTTCCGCCGGATCGACGGAATGCATCATGCGCTTGAGGAAGTTATGGATCGGATTCAGGCCCTCGGCCATGTTCTCGAAACGCAGCGCGCCTTCAAGCGATCTCTTTGTACCGATGCGAACCCCCATCGGTGTTTTATCTGGATAGGCCAGATCGACTGACTCCATATAACGAAAATGTGCAAAGAGAATAAAGGCCATGGTGCAGTCCAGCGTATTGATGGCGTTCTCAAACCTTGGCCATTTCTCGCTGGCATGATCGCTAAAGCCGTAACGCTGGCCGAACATATCTTCATAGTTGTTGAATTTTTGCAGGCGTTTTTGCGGATCGGAGAATTTATTCGCGCCAAACATCGTGGATGAGTTGACGATAATGTCGCATAGCTTGAGCATGTAAACAATGGGATTGGTCTTTTCGTCTTCCAGCATGCGAAGCGTATATACTTTAATGTCTTCCTTGGCGTGCTTGCCGTCGACGATAACTTTGCTGCCATCGGGATGATACAGGCGCCGCTGGGACATCAGATCCACGTTGTCGACAATCTGCTGAACTTTCTTTTGCGCCTTGTCTACGTTGTAGTTCGGGTTTTCAAGGCGGATATCGGCGACCATCTGCTGAAGGTCTTTTTTAAAATTTTCGCGACTTATATGGTCTTCCACGCTATCATGGCGCAGGTGGGTACAGATCAGGACTTCCAGCCCGCCATACGGCTCCAAATCTTTCAGGTCAAACCCGCCGCTGTCTTTACTGTTCCCCCGGCGCGCCAGTTCGATCATCATCAAAACCGGGATAAGTTCATGGTACCAGCCAACCGTACCGTCGTTGCGGCGGGCCTTTTCGCCGCTTTTTTCCACCATAAGCGCATCGAAATTTTTCACCGCGAGCGGCATGTTCGCCGCCATCAGCATATTGCGGAACTCGGTTCTGAGATATTTCTCCATGAACGGGGTATTCGCGGCATCCTCATCCGGGATATCCGCGTTGTTAAAACGCCCCATGATGTGATCCGGGTTCACACCATTGAAAGCTTTTGACAGTCTTGCCCGGGGTAAGATCTTTTTCGGTGACATCGGTCACAATTTCCCTGTTTTCTGCGACAGAGAGCTAGCATTGTGCAGTGCCAAAGTCCACAAAAATATGGAAAATATTAGAGTTTTATTATGCTTAACGCCTTAATCACGGAGCAGTTCGTTGATGCCCGTTTTGCTCCGGGTCTTGGCGTCCACGCGCTTGACGATAACGGCGCAGGCAAGGCTCGGGGCCGGGCTGCCGT
The DNA here is from genome assembly GCA_039808805.1 of Micavibrio sp. Lineage (GTDB taxonomy): Bacteria > Pseudomonadota > Alphaproteobacteria > Micavibrionales > Micavibrionaceae > Micavibrio_A. The sequence goes on along the minus strand of JBDHTU010000133.1, from coordinate 358 downwards.
CGGGAAGAGGTTTGGCGGATGGCAAAGTGCCGGGAATAACAACCGAATAGGCAGGGACGCGGCCCATGAACACCTCGCCGGTTTCGCGGTCGATGATCTTGGTGCTTGCACCCAAAAACACGCCCATGGAGATGACGGACCCTTCTTCGATGACAATCCCTTCGGCCACTTCGGACCGCGCGCCGATAAAGCAATTGTCTTCAATGATGACGGGACCGGCCTGCAGCGGCTCCAGCACCCCGCCGATACCGACGCCGCCGGAGATATGACAGTTCTTTCCAATTTGCGCGCAGGACCCGATCGTCACCCACGTATCTACCATGGTCCCTTCGCCGACATAGGCGCCGACATTGACGAA